>DATGJV010000899.1:0-13905 GCA_035295005.1 Ktedonobacteraceae bacterium
GGCTGGTTGATCCTGGCTCCCTTCGCGCTTGGCTATCAACTGTATGGTGCCGATTGGGTAAGCCAGACAACCAATGACTTCGTGGTAGGAATCTGTGTAGCGGTAGTAGCTCTCATCAGTTTTGCCCTCTTTTTCTTCTCGCTCCTCGGTTCTTTACGTGCCGCGGGAGTGATTGCGGCGCGAAACCAATCTCAGGCGATGTCCGTTCCGGCGGGTACCCCACCCTCCGCTGCGGCAGCACCATCACCAGCAGCAAATCAAAGCGATCTTGATCGCACACTGGCGACGCTGGCTGCCGCGCTGGCCGCCGATCTCAATACGCGCCGTCAGGCGAGCAGTGATCAGCAAACCAATCCGTTGACCGAGCAAAATATGACGAATAGGAGGGATTCATAAATGCGTATGGGCGAAGTTATGCGACGGCTTATTCCACCGGCAAGCTACGTGCTGGTGTTGTTCTTCCTCACCGGCATCTGGGTGACCATCTCGCCCTTTGTCATGACGACGCAACCGTCCGGGCAACGCTGGATCGCCTCGACAACCAATAATGTCACGCTTGGCGGCATTTTGATGGTAGTCTCGCTGCTGGGCATCCTGAGCTTCATGGGTTTTGCCTTGCGCGACCTTATACGTGAGGCACAGGCAAAGCAAGCAGCAGAGCAGGCAGCGCAAGAGGAGGCTGCATTAGCCAATTCGTAAAACCGTGGCATCTATCATTCTGACGGTAGCGATACCCCTGGAAGTGGGGTTTGCCACTGGTAAGAGCAGGAAATCGGAAGACCTGTATAGCCATTTTGAGCTATACAGGTCTTCCGATTTCCTGCTCTTACCATTTGTTTAATGGGGAGACGTTGCACCTGTAGATACAACATGGCATAGTGCAATACTCATGAGTGTCAATGTAGATGAGCTATGCTATGATTGCGAAAATGCATGGAAAGGGTGTTCAATACATCAATGAACATGCCGTCGTTAAGCAGTTTTGAACGTGGATTCATAAATTCTCTACCCTTCTTCTTGAGAAGGGTAGAGAATTTATGAATCCACGTTCAAAACGATTTACTTTCCATCTGTCATATGGTATAATATGTTGCAATCATAGCGTTATACATACATAGGGCTTTTACGCGAGACATGTCCCTTCCCAGAGGTATATAGAGAGGATGCGCCGGAGGCTGCAAGCGCACCTGCCTGTAAGAAGATGATACCCCTCGTTAGTCTGCACAGAGCCAGCAATGTGCATGTGTCAACCGCATTAAGGTTGGTTAGAGCGCGTCTCTTCTATTAGCGTGACAGGCAGTGTTTGTCGTGTCAGCTTGTTAAGAGCGCGAAATGTGGGTGGAACCACGAAAAGTTGTCAATGCCTTTTCGTCCCGTGAGGGGATGAGAAGGTTTTTTTATTGTTTGTTGTATGCAGCCAGGGTACCCGCAAGGGGATACCCCTACTATATACGTACTGAATTCTACAAATGCATTTCTCGCTTATAGTAGGGGTATCCCCTTGCGGGTACCCTGGGCAACCATAGCAGGAGGATTGTTCTTATGTCAGTGGAAGCGGAGCTTCTCGAATCGGTCGGCTATACGCCGATTCAGCGCATGCGGCACTCCGCGGCGCACGTGATGGCTGAGGCGGTACTGGAGATTTTCCCTGACGCCAGACTTGCCATCGGACCCGCCATTGAGGATGGCTTTTACTATGATTTTGATTTGCCGCGTGCGCTTACACCCGACGATTTGCCGGATATCGAGCAGCGTATGCAGCGTATTGTCGCCGGGAAATACCCGTTTTTGCGCGACCGCTGGCCTCGCGAGCAGGCGCTGGAGTACTTCCGCGACAAAGATCAGGTCTACAAGGTTGAACTGATCGAGAATATTCCCGACGCGGAGGTCGGCATCTACCAGCAGGATACCTTCCTTGACCTGTGTCGCGGCCCACATGTGCAGAACACGGGTGAGATTGGGCCGTTCAAGCTGATGCGTGTGGCCGGGGCATACTGGCGCGGCGATGAGAACCGGCCCATGCTCCAGCGCATCTATGGCACGGCATGGTTTACGAAGGAGGAACTCGACCAGTACCTGTGGCGACTGGAGGAGGCGCAGAAACGCGACCATCGCAAGCTGGGGCGCGAATTGAAACTCTTTGTGCTGAGCGATGACTTGCCCGCCGGTGTGCCGATGTTCTTGCCACGCGGCGAGATGTTGCGCTACCAGATGGAAAGCTATGTGCGCGAGACGCAGGAACGCTACGGCTACCAGCACGTGTGGACATCGCACCTGGGCAAGGTGCGCCTGTACAAAACGTCGCGCCACTGGTTCACATATCGCGATAGCATGTTCCCGATCATGCAAGGCGAGCAGGAGCAGAGCGAGGATGACGCCTACGTTCTCAAACCGATGAACTGCCCGCATCACATCACGCTTTACAAATCGCAGATGCACAGCTACCGCGAACTGCCGGTGCGCTACGCCGAGTTCGCCACGCTTTATCGCTATGAGAAAGCGGGAACGCTGACGGGTCTTGCACGTGTGCGCAGTTTGACGCAGGACGACGCGCATATATTCATGCGACCAGACCAGATTCAGGAAGAGTTTGACCGCGCCATCAACCTGACGCTCGAAGTCTTCAATACCTATGGTCTGGAGGACTACTGGATTGCGCTCTCGCTGCGCGACCCATTGAAAAAAGAGGATTACGTCGGTAGCGACGAGGTATGGGAGAAGGCCGAGAGTTCGCTGCGCGAGGCAGTCGAGCAACGCGGCATCGAGTACCGGGCGATTCTCGGTGAGGCCGCGTTCTATGGCCCGAAAGTGGACTTCATGGTACGCGACGCGCTGGGCCGCGAATGGCAATGCGCCACGGTGCAACTTGACATGGTGCAGCCAGAGAACTTTGAGCTTGAATATATCGGCGAAGATGGTCAGCCTCACCGTCCGGTGATGATTCACCGGGCAGTGACGGGTTCCACGGAACGCTTCATGGCGATGATTATCGAGCATTTCGCCGGGGCTTTCCCCGTCTGGCTCTCGCCGGTGCAAGCGATGGTTATTCCTATCGCCGACCGCCATATCGAGTACGCCAACAGGGTGTTGGAGCAACTCAAAGCGGCGGGTGTACGAGCCGAGGTGGACGAACGCAGCGAGCGTATGAACGCCAAAGTTCGTGATGCCCAGTTGCAGAAAATCCCGTATATGCTGGTGGTGGGCGACAAAGAGGCGGCCAATAACGCCGTCGCTGTGCGTCTGCGCACCAACGAAAATCTCGGCGCAACGCCCCTGCCCGATTTCATCGAGCGCGTCACCGGGATTATCAAAACCCGTAGTCGAGAATTGTAATACATCAACCTGGAAATTCCGTGGGCATGGCCCGCGGGCCATGCCCACGGAATTTCCAGGTTGATGTAAAAAATAATGGCAAACACGCGAGACATGTCTCTTCCCAGAGGTAGACAGAGAGGAAGTGCCAGCGGCTGCAAGCACTCTTACCAGCAAGAAGAAGATACCCCTCGCCAGCCTACACAGAGACAGTAATGTGTACGCTTCGGTCCCGTTAACGACCGGCACAAGCGCGTTTTCTCGTTGCCTGACAGGAAGAAACGCGGAAATTGGGTGGAACCACGAAAGACTTTTCGAGCCATTTCGTCCCATAACGGGATGAGATGGCTTTTTTTGTCGCACGTCCCAATATGTCATTGTACATCTTTGCGTATTATTGTTTGTTATTGTACCGTTTTCACCCATTGTTATTCAGGAGGATTACAGAATGTTAGAGCATTCTAACCAGCAGCAGCAACTACAACAAGAGTTGGTGAACGTTCAGAAGGTTGACCAGCGCAAATTGGGGCGCGAACTTGGGTTGTTCATGTTTTCGCAGGAAGTTGGCGCGGGACTGCCACTCTGGTTGCCAAAGGGAGCGGTCTTGCGACAGACGCTTGAGCAGTTTGAGCAACAGGAGCAGTTGAAACGTGGCTACTTGCCCGTTGTTACGCCGCACATTGGTAAAATTGAGATGTACAAGACGAGCGGTCACTGGTATAAGTACCGCGATAGCATGTACCCACCAATGATTGAAAATGTCGCACAGGCAGAACAATCGTCAGAGGAGTGGATGCACACGCACGATAGTTGTGGTTCGCCTGTGTATAGTGTCAACGCGGAGCCAGGCGATGATGACTATGTGCTGAAGCCGATGAATTGCCCGCACCACATTCAAATCTATAAAAGTGAGTTGCGTTCGTATCGCGACCTCCCATTGAGACTGGCTGAGTTTGGGACGGTTTATCGTTACGAGCAGAGCGGGGAACTGAACGGCATTCTGCGCCCGCGAAGTTTCACGCAAGACGACGCACACATCTTCGTTGCGCCAGAAGATGCTGAGGATGAGTTTATACGTGTGATTGAGCTGGCATTGTTCGTCTTTAATGCACTTGGACTCGACAACTTCACGGCCCGTATTGGCTTGCGTGATCCCGCCAATAATAAATATATCGGCAGCGAAGAGGCATGGGAACAGGCCCAAAAAGTGATTATGGGTGCCGTTTCGAGACTGGACGTAGCTTGCGTAGTAGAGGCGGATGAAGCTGGTTTCTATGGTCCCAAGCTCGACTTCCTGTTCTCAGACAGTCTGGGTCGGCAGTGGCAGCTTGGCACGGCACAGGTAGACTTCAACCTGCCCGAACGCTTCGACCTGTGGTATATCGCTGAAGATGGGCAACGCGCCCGACCTGCGATGATTCACCAGGCGAACTTCGGCTCACTGGAACGCCTCATAGGCGTGTTGCTTGAGTATAATGGAGGCAATTTTCCCGCGTGGCTGGCACCTGTACAGGTCAAGATCATCCCCATCTCGGAGAAGCATCTGAACTATGCGGCGGAGGTCGCTGGACAACTACAGGAACTCAGTTTGCGCGTCGAAGTTGACCGGCACAATGAACGCATGAACGCCAAAGTGCGAGCCGCGCAAATGCAGAAAATCCCTTACATGTTGATTGTGGGCGATAAAGAAGTGGAGGAACAGGCGGTTTCTGTACGTCTGCGCACGAACGAGAACCTGGGAGATATGCCAGTTGCAAGCTTTATTGAGCGGGTGATGGGGATGATAAAGACGAAGAGTAAGGAATTATAAAAAGATAGCCGCAATCTCATCATTCGCGTTGCGAATGGTGAGATTGCGGCTATCTTTTTATAATTCCTTACGACAGATAGCTATACGCGGGCAACGTCAAGAACTCGACATACACCTCAGAGGTGATGATGTTGTCGAGTAGCTTTGCCGCGATGTCGAAGGGGCGGGAGGCAAACTCTTGCTCGCCGACCATGTGCTTAATTTTGTCTATCTCGTCCGTCAGAAGTTCGCGGAAGAGTTCGATGGTAACTTTGCGGCCATCGGTGAGGATGCCCAGAGGGTGATGAATCCATTGCCAGATTTGCGAGCGCGAGATTTCGACGGTGGCGGCGTCTTCCATCAGATTGTTGATGGGGACGCAGCCAGAACCACGCAACCACGATTCCATGTATTGTAGGCTCACGCTGATATTGGTGCGCAAACCGCCTTCGGTGATGGTTCCTTCCGGGACTTGCAGCAGGTCAGCGGCAGTGACATGTACGTCCTCGCGTTTGCGATCAATCTGGTTGGGCTGCGGCATGACTTTATCGAACTCTTCCGCCGCTACTGCCACAAGTCCCGGATGAGCAACCCAGGTGCCGTCGTGTCCATCTTTGGCTTCGCGCTGCTTATCAGTCCGCACTTTATCCATTGCCTCCTCGTTGGCCTCTTGATTGTTCTTGATGGGTATCTGCGCGGCCATCCCGCCCATCGCGTGGGCGTTGCGTTTATGACAGGTCTGGATAAGCAGGAGCGAGTATGAGCGCATGAAATGCGTGGTCATGGTCACCTGGGCGCGGTCGGGCAGAATGAACGCGGGGATGTTGCGGAACTTTTTGATGACGCTGAAGATGTAGTCCCAGCGTCCGCAATTCAGGCCGGATGAATGTTGGCGCAATTCGTAGAGAATCTCGTCCATCTCAAATGTCGCCAGGATGGTTTCGATCAGCACGGTGGCTTTGATTGTTCCCTGTGGAATGCCGAGTTCTTTTTGTGCCAGCACGAAAACGTCATTCCAGAGCCGCGCTTCGAGGTGGCTCTCCATTTTGGGCAGGTAGAAGTAGGGGCCAGTGCCTTTCGCCAGCAGGTTACGCACGTTGTGGTAGAAGTAGAGGCCAAAATCGAAGAGGCCACCGGACATCTGTTGACCATCAATTAGTACGTGTTTCTCTGGCAGGTGCCAGCCACGAGGGCGTACCAGCAGGGTGGCAATTTGCTCTTTCAGGGCGTATTGCTTGCCCTCTGGACTGGTAAACGTGATGGTGCGATTGACGGCGTCGCGCAGGTTGATTTGTCCTTCTACGGTCACTTCCCAGACGGGAGAAAGCGAGTCCTCGAAGTCGGCCATGAAGACTTTCGCGCCTGAGTTGAGGGCGTTGATAATCATCTTGCGCTCGGCGGGGCCGGTAATCTCGACGCGGCGGTCTTGCAAGTCTGGAGGGGTGGGAGCAATCGTCCAGTCGCCTTGACGAATATGCTCTGTTTCCGGTAGAAAATCGGGCAACTTTCCAGCGTCTATCTCGGCCTGGCGCTGGATGCGGCGCTGCAAGAGTTCCTGGCGTCTATCGCGGAAGGTGCGCTCCAGCAGGGCAACAAAGTTCATTGCCTCTGGAGTGAGAATCTCGGCGAACTCAGAGGTGATGGGGCCGTTTATCTCAATGCCCTCTGCATACGTTGGTCTGGTTGTCATGGTCACGGTAGATAGCTCCTTTCCAAAATGTGTTCCATTATATTCTCACTTAAAAATATCACAAACGGATACCCCGGTGTGCGACGCACACCGGGGTATCCGTTTGTGATATTTTTAATGGAACTGCTCCGCTTCGGTCGAGCCAACCAGGGCAACGGTTGAGGATGTACCACCAGCGATAGCTTGCGCTACTTCGTCGAAGTAGCCGGTGCCAACTTCGCGCTGGTGTTTGGTAGCGGTGTAGCCATGTTCTTCCATCGCGAATTCGGCCTGTTGCAATTCTGAATAGGCTGCCATGCCGCGCTCGCGATATCCTTTCGCAAGTTCAAACATGCTGTAGTTGAGCGCATGGAAACCGGCGAGGGTGATGAACTGGAATTTGTAGCCCATGCGGGCAAGTTGTTGCTGGAACGTGGCGATGGTTTCAGTATCCAGCTTTTTGCGCCAGTTGAAGGAGGGTGAGCAGTTGTAGGCCAGCATCTTGCCGGGAAATTGCTCGTGGATTTCTTTGGCGAAACGCTCGGCCTCTCTCAGATTCGGCTCCGAGGTCTCACACCAGATAAGGTCGCAGTAGGGAGCGTAAGAGAGTCCGCGAGCAATGGCGGTATCAAGACCACTGCGAATGCGATAAAAGCCTTCGGAAGTGCGCTCGCCCGTGAGAAATTCGTGGTCAACGGGGTCAATGTCGCTGGTGATAAGTTTCGCGCCATTGGCATCGGTGCGAGCGACAAGCAGCGTGGGAACGCCCATCACGTCGGCGGCGAGTCGAGCGGAGACGAGATTCTTGATGGCGGACTGCGTGGGAACAAGCACCTTTCCGCCCATATGGCCGCATTTTTTCTCTGACGACAACTGGTCTTCAAAGTGAACGCCTGCCGCGCCTGCCTCGATCATGGCTTTCATCAGTTCAAAGACATTTAAGGGGCCACCAAAACCGGCTTCTGCGTCGGCAACGATGGGGGCAAACCAGTAGGTATCGCCTTTGCCTTCCGCAGTCTGAATCTGGTCGGCACGCTGCAAGGCCGAGTTGATACGGCGAACTACGTTTGGCACGCTATTGACCGGATAGAGGCTCTGGTCGGGATACATTTGACCCGCGATGTTCGCGTCTGCGGCGACCTGCCAGCCACTTAGATAGATAGCTTTCAAACCGGCCTTCACCTGCTGCACGGCCTGATTTCCAGTTAACGCACCCAGTGCCGAAACATATTGCTCACTATGCAGGAGATTCCACAGGCGATTGGCTCCGAGGCAGGCAAGAGTGTATTCAATTTGAATTGAGCCGCGCAAACGCACTACGTCTTCCGCGCTATACGGTCGTTTTATTCCTTGCCAGCGCAGGTTGCCCTTCCACTGCGTCTCAAGACTCGTTATCTTGTGTTGCCGCCCATTGTTGCTATGTCCATTGCCGTTACCGTTGTGGCTGTTATGACCATTATGATCATTGCTATTGAAATCGCAATATCCATTGAAGTCAGGTTGACCGCTCATCCTTATGCGTCCTTTCGTGTCAAGGCTGATGACAATCCGAACAGACACCATTGTCTGCTCTTTTGTTTCTCTTATGTAAAGAGTAACATGACGGAGCGCGAAAGGTCTAGGAAATGGCTTTCAGTCTTGTGAGTGGATGTATAACCAAAAGGTTATACATCCACTCACAAGACTGAAAAACAACAGACTGCCAGTTATGCCCCGTGGCACTTCTTGTATTTTTTGCCGCTGCCGCAGGGACAGGGGTCGTTGCGGCCAATTCTCGCGGGGTTAGCGGGGCGGGAGGGTGTGGGGGCAGAGGGGGAACGCCCGGCACCCCTGTGTCCGTTCTGCCCGTTGCCGCGGGCATTGAAACCGGTTTTGCGCTCGCTGGCACCATCGCTTTTGGCCTGGCCGCTGGCTCTGGCGATATCGTCGGCGTTGGTGCGCATTTTGCGCGGGGTCTTGCGCTGGGGTTCCGGTTGATTCAATTGAATAGTGATATTGCTACGCAACAGGCGAAGCAGTTGGTCAACGATGTAATGCTGGATGTTCTGCTTGAGTTCCTCGAACATGAGGTAGGCTTCATTTTTGTACTCAACCAGTGGGTCGCGTTGTCCATAGGAGCGGAAACCGATACCGGCACGCATGACATCGAGGGCGTCAATTTGATCCATCCAGAGGCGATCAATGATTTGCAGGGTGTAGGAACGTTCAAAGTCGCGCAATGGTTTGAAATTCCGCAAGCCGAGCGCCTTCGCCTCTTTTTCAAGGCGCTGATCCTGCTGCTCATAATATTCAACTACAAAGTCGGTGAGCGATTCCTTGATGTTTTGGCGGGTGATGGCGTGAATATTTTCCGGTATCACATCCTCCGGTATCTCCACCCAGTTACCAAGAGCGTTGAGCAGCGTTTCTAACTGCTCCTCTTCTGTGAGCATGTTGCTGGGGATACAGGCATCAACCAGTCGGCTGACCTCGCTCTCGATCATGCCCAGAATGCGCTCATGCATATCGGCGCGTTCCAGTACAGCGCGGCGGTCGGCGTAAATCACCTCGCGCTGTTTGGCGATTACGTCGTCATAGTCCACCACATGTTTACGTAAATCGAAGTTTTGTCCTTCAACTTTGGTCTGGGCCTGTTCGATCATTTTGGAGACCATGCCGCTCTCCAGGGGCATATCTTCTTCGAGACCGACCATCTGCATGACTTTCGCCACACGTTCGGCGGCGAAACGGCGCATCAACTCATCTTCGAGCGAGAGGAAGAAACGGGACTGGCCGGGGTCGCCCTGGCGTCCGGCACGACCGCGCAACTGATTATCAATGCGGCGTGACTCGTGACGCTCAGTACCGATGATGTGCAAACCACCCAGGTCTACGACACGATTGTGATCCTCGTCGCACTCGCGGATTTTCGTCTGCAAGAGTTCATCTTTCTCGGCATCGGTCATATTGTCAATGTATTCCTGGATGACCTCTTCTTTCTCCTCGCGTTCATCGGGAGTGCTTTCCGGCATATCGCGAATGAAGCTGACCTGCCCGGCGTGTTTGCGCAGGATGGTATCGAGATAGCCAGCGGGATTGCCGCCGAGCAGAATGTCGGTACCACGACCGGCCATGTTGGTGGCAATGGTAACGGCCTTGCTGCGTCCAGCCTGAGCGACAATCTGCGCCTCACGCTCGTGGTGTTTCGCGTTCAGAACGTTATGCGGCACCCCCTGTTTTTCGAGCAGGTCCGAGAGGTATTCCGAGGTCTCGACCGAGGTGGTACCGACCAGTACTGGCACGCCTTGCTCGTGCAACTCCTTGATGTATTCGACTACCGCTTTGAATTTCGCCGGTTCCGTGCGATAAATCAGGTCGGGCGAATCCTGGCGAATCATGGGTTTGTTGGTTGGAATCGAGACCACATCAAGTTTGTAGATTTTGTGCAACTCCTCGGCTTCGGTCATGGCGGTACCGGTCATGCCGGCCAGTTTCTGATAGAGGCGGAAGTAGTTCTGGAAGGTGATGGTTGCGAGGGTGTGGTTTTCGCGCTGCACCGTCACGCCCTCTTTGGCCTCAATTGCCTGGTGCAGACCTTCGCTATAGCGGCGGCCCGGCATCTGGCGACCGGTGAACTCGTCTACGATAATGACTTCGCCATCGCGGACGATGTAATCTTTGTCGCGCTTGAAAATGATCTCTGCTTTCAGCGCGTTTTCCATGTAGCGCGTCAGATCGAGGTTTTCTTCGGCATAGATGTTACTGACGCCAGCGAGTTGCTCAAGTTTCTCGATGCCTTTTTCGGTCAGGATAACGGTGCGCGTCTTCTCTTCAACGGTAAAGTCGTCCTCTACCTTGAGGCGGGGTGCCCAGCGAGCGAATTTGGCGTACATGTCGGTGGATTCCTGACCCGGCCCAGAGATAATCAGCGGTGTACGCGCTTCGTCAATCAGGATATTGTCCACCTCGTCAACGATGGCGTAGTTCAGTTCGCGCTGCACTACCTGTTCAATTGAGCCAACCATGTTATCACGCAGGTAGTCAAAGCCAAACTCGTTGTTGGTACCATAGGTGATATCGGCGTTATAGGCGGCGCGGCGTTCAGCCGTTTGCGGCTCAACGGCATTGACGATGACGCCAACGGTGAGGCCGAGGAATTTGTAGATGTTGCCCATCCATTCGGCGTCACGACGTGCGAGGTAATCGTTGACGGTCACAACATGGACGCCTTTGCCAGTCAAGGCATTGAGGTAGGTTGGCAGTGTAGCAACCAGCGTCTTTCCTTCACCTGTACGCATCTCGGCGATTTTGCCCTGGTGCAGGACAACGCCGCCGATTAACTGGACATTGTAGTGGCGCATCTTAATAGTACGCCAACCGGCCTCGCGTACAACGGCAAAGGCTTCCGGCAGGATGTCATCAAGTGTTTTGCCGCCACGAAAGCGTTTCGCCATTGTGACCGCCAGCGTGTCCATTTGATCGGCTTTGAGGGCAACGATTTCGGGTTGCAATTGCTCCAGTATCTCTGCCAGCAACTGCTCCAGGCGCACATCGGCATCCACATCTTTGTCAGGGGCCGCATCGCGAGCGACGACGAAATGGGGCCATGCAACCTGAAAGGCGTCGTTTGCCATATCTGGGTCAACATCTTTCAGGGTTGGCTCAATCTCTGAGAGCAGGGCAAGCGTGGCTTTTTGCGGGTCTTTTGCCTCTTCGGGCCATTTTTCGCGCTCGTCTGCAAGGTTGCGGGCGGCTTGAGCACGCTGTATGTTTAGCGTCGGGGAAAGCAATTCATAGGCTTTCTCGAAACATTCAGCGAGGGTATCGTGCAAGCTATCTTTCAGGTAGCGTTCGGCGTCACGTTTGCGTTCAATAGATTGGCGATACTCAGTCACGGCGGCATGCAGTTGTTCGTCGGTAAGATGCTCTGCCTGTGGTTCTACACTCTCCAGGGCTTCGCGCAATAGTTTGACCAGTTCGTCTTCAAGGGCGAGGCCGCCTTTGAGGTAGAGCGCGAGTTGCTCGCGAAACTCCTGAGTTTTCGCCCGTAGTTCCTCGTCGCTCATTTTTTTCATCGCGGGTTCAAAGGCATTAATTTTATCTATGGTGGGCTGGATAGCTTTCATATCTCTTTTATTGGGATCGCCCATAATTTTGCCAAGTAATTGCATGTTCGTTGCCTCTCCTCATACATGATGAGATAGTGTCTATGATAGATAGGTACAAGTAACGCACCCATAAATAGCAGGTTTAGACGTTGAAAATACGCCAACACATTATACCATACGTGGCTGTAGTTATGGGGTTATATGGTCAATAAAGCTGTGCGTACAGCGGCGTTCACGTCATCGTTTAACCGCACATCAGTAGCACGTAAATAGCAGAGGAAATTTTTCACGGCAGCACGCAGGGCATCCAACATGTCGGCATCGGGAACGATGTCTGGTTCCCACCACCAGCGAGCGATGGTCCAGATGCCTTTTTCCAGACGTGAGTCGAGGCGAGCGACAAAGTGGTCTTTGTAGAAGACGGGGAGGACGTAGTAGCCCCAGGTACGTGTGGGCTTCGGTTTATAGACCTCCCATGTATAAACAAAATCGAAGATGTGCTGTATTCCTTTGCGGTCCCAGAGTATACTATCGAGCGGGGCGAGAAAGCGCATGGTTGGGACAGTTGGGACAGAGGTGATATGTGAGAGTTCGTTCAGTAATTTGAGTGCGGTAGACGGCATGTAATAGAGCATGCTCTTATTAGTAGTATCGGCACTATCGCCGACAAGTACAGGGGTAAGTTCACCAGATTCCACCAGTTGCAGGAGAGCGCGTTCGCGCTGTTTGCTATCGCCGCAGACACTCCAGATGGCGGCTTCGGCAGTTTTGCGCAACAGCCCGACGGCGGTGATGCGGCGCTTGACAATCCAGCGATGGTAGGCATCTTCGTCGAGCAGGGGCGGGGCGGAAAAATACTGCGCGGGAATGACGCGCTCAGGTCGGTCATAGTAGTGGCGGCCATTGCGGCGGTGGTGCGTAACCAGTTGACCGCAGGCCCAGAGGGAGCGCAGAACACGTTGGGTGCGCGTTGAGCTATTCCACGAGTGCAGTCCCTCAATGTGTGTGCGGTCCTCGAACTCCTGAGATGAAAGCGGGCCACGTTCGTCAATCGCGGCCAGCATGGCCTGTACGGTCTCAGACTCGTTCTCCAGAATTTCTCGATCGTGATCAGGATGATACTTTTCGCGAATGAGCGCACGGAGCGGCCAGTCGCCAGTTGGGACAAGGCACGCCTGTTTATCCCATGAGTCGTAGAGGATACGGTCGGTGTAGGCGACCTGTTGCCAGTCGTCAACGCGGTAGCCGGGGACACGCGCCTGAAACACAAGGTCTGGATTGCGCCCGACGGGGTTGAGCGGATCATATTGCACCGTTCCCAGATGATCCAGCACGCCGGGGATATCGGTTGGCATGAAATGGTAGAGCGTGAGGAAACGGCGTGCCTCCGCACGGGAAAGATGTAATGTCATGTTAATACCTTGTTGGCAATGGAGATATTCTGTAGGGGCGCAATTCATAGCACCCCTACAGAAATTTTATGCCTGGCTGGCTAGCCAGTTTTTGATCGGGCCAATATGTTCCTCATAGTGTCCAAAGGTGTTGCCCACGACCCATGCATATAAAGGATTGCCTTCCCCCCAGGATATTTTAGCGGGGTCGAACAACAATGCCTCATCCATTGAACGCACGGTTGCTACAACTTGCGCGTAGCTGGCGTGAAAATCGGTCTGCACCTCATCCAACTGGCGCGATTTGTTGCGCAGGTAGATGTAGTCGTTCATATCGGAATAATCATCTGTTGGCGCTGACTGCGGCTCGCTTTCCGCCAGGGCGGCTTCAGCACCTGGGTATTGCTTGCGCAACGCATCTATCGTCTCGTGCGTCATTTTTTCCGGTGGCTTGCCCTCTATTGCGCTCTGCAAATAGGTCAGCAAGTGATGTTGCCAGAAGGCGAGGTGAACCAGAATATCTTTGATTGACCATTGATGATCCACGCCCGGCGTTGTCAATTGCGCTGCATTCAAGGGCGCAATCAGGGTTGTAAATTCGGTATAGCCGGTATTCATCAAATCCAGTAACCGGGGTTTGTCCCTCTGTTCTTCCAT
>DATGJV010000900.1:0-8925 GCA_035295005.1 Ktedonobacteraceae bacterium
TCTTTGGTTTCACACCTTTGAGCATTTTCTTGCCCCAGGTGCTGGCAGGTGTCCTGTCGGTTTTGTTGCTCTATCACCTGGTGCGACGCCATTTCGGCGTTGTGGCTGGTCTGCTGGCAGCACTGGCCCTGGCAATCAGCCCGATCAGCGTTGTCACGAACCGCAACAATACTATTGATAGCACGCTGGTTCTGGTCATGTTGTTAGGAGCCTGGGCCGTAATGCGGGCAGCGGAGTCGGGCAAATTGCGCTGGCTGCTGCTCTGTGCCGTCTTTGTCGGTCTCGGCTTCAATATCAAGATGTTGGAAGCCTACCTCGTTGTACCTGCTTATGGCCTGCTCTACCTGCTGGCCGCGCCCCGGCGTATCCGGGTACGTATTGTACACCTTGTCCTGGCCGGGCTGCTCTTATTAACAATATCACTGTCATGGGCGGTTGCGGTAGACCTCACGCCAGCTTCGCAGCGCCCCTACGTGGGTTCAAGCCAGAACAATTCTGAGATTAGCCTGGCCCTCGGTTACAACGGTATACAGCGCCTACTTGGCTCAATCGGTATTGGCGGTGGAAATGCCGGAACAGCAACTACCGGCGGCAATACGACCCGTTCATTCCCTCCAACTGGTACAGGTGGGGGAACATTTCCCGGCGGCTTGCCGCCTTCGGGAACAGGTAGTACAGGCGACACTGGAAGCCCTCCGCAAGGATTTGGGAACGCTGGCGGCGGAGGTAGCAGTGGAATGTTTAATACCGGCAATCCTGGCCTGTTGCGCCTCTTCAACGAGCCGTTAGGTGGACAGATAGTATGGCTCTTGCCACTGGCAGTACTGGGCATGCTTGCCCTGGCATGGCAACGTCGTCCAAATTTCCGCGAGAACCGGCAGCAGCAATCGCTTATTCTCTGGGGTGTATGGCTGCTCACTATGGCTGTCTTCTTCAGCGTGGCAACCTTCTTCCACCAGTACTACCTGTCAACGTTCGCCCCGGCCATCTGTGCCCTCTTCGGCATCGGCGTTGTCGTGATGTGGCAGGATTACCGGCGCTCTGGCTGGCGTGGCTGGTTGCTCCCCCTGGCGCTCCTGTTGACCGCTGCCGGGCAGATACACATCATCATGAGCAACCCGTCCTGGGGAGCGTGGCTTATTCCTGTGATCGCCATTGCTTGCACTGTCGCGGCTGTAGTCCTGTTTGTGGCCCGTCTGCTTCCGTGGTTGAGGTTTAATACTCGTATTCTGGTGCCAGCACTCTGCCTCGGTTTGATGGCATTGATGCTCACATCGGCGATCTGGTCTGCAATTCCCGCAATAGAGAATATCGCGGATAACTTGCCGGTTGCGGGTCCGAGCCAGCAAGGTGTTGCTGGTGGTACTGGTGGACGCAATACCACCAACACGGCTTTGATTAGCTATCTGGAGGCGCATCAAGGCAACGCAACGTACCTGGTCGCTGTGTCCAGTGCGAATGAAGCTGATTCCATTATCCTGGCAACCAATAAAGCAGTCATGGCGCTGGGCGGGTTTACAGGCAGCGATCCCATTTTAACAACCAGTCAACTGGCCTCACTGGTCGCGAAGGGAACAGTGCGTTTCTTCTTGCTCAACGGCTCCGGTGGTGGCCCAGGCGGCGGACAGAGTAGCCTTACTTCGTGGGTTACGCAACACTGCACCACCGTTTCGGCGAGCCAGTATCAATCTACCTCGACCAGTAGCGGTACTGGCGGTTTCGAAGGCAATGGTCAGTTGTACGACTGTAAGTCAGCTTCCTGACAACGTGGATGGATGATCGAAAGATCATTCATCCTTCCCTCAAATACGTCAGAAAACACATGAAAAACAGCACATTCTATTCCAATCGTATTCTCATCTTTGCTGTCTACACTGGAATTGCAGTACCTTTGTTTGCTGCTTCAGTTCATCCTAAAAAAGGAGGTTAATCAATGGAAGATTATGAAGATGCGACATCGGGCAAGTTGGTTCCACCGCCCGTTGAGCATCGCCGCTGGCGTGGTTTGCTACTGGTAAGCGGACTGGCCCTTGCTTTCATGCTCGCACTGGGGATTGGTGTTCTGCTGGGTTCGACGACCAGCACTACCCAGGCCGCGAGTTTCGCGCCAGCAGATACCACAAATGCTCAGACGCAGGATTTCCAGTCGGCACAGGCCAATGGCCCTCAGTTGCAAGCCTTTGGGCCGGGAGCGCAGGGCCAGGGTCAATGTGAGGCAATGACTGTATCGAGCGTGAATGGTAATACGATTGTTGCGAAAACAGCAAGTGGCAGTTCGGTTACCATCCACACGACCGCGAGTACAAAGTACACGAAAGCTGGCGCGACCGTCTCAGCAAGCGCCATCAAAGCCGGTACACGTATTCAGGTTATGGGAACCCATAACAGCGATGGAAGTATCACCGCTACAAGTATTGTCATTGGTTAATAGTAGATTGCCGCATATCGGAAGCTAAATCACGCTGATGAGAGATTCATGATAGCGGCCTTTGCTCCTGGTGTATTCAGCTAACTGGATACACCAGGTACTCATCTCCTTCATGAGGTAGTGCTTGCATGAGAATTTTCTCATACACTTCTCATATGATTTCAATAAAACAATGCTACGCTACTGCATAGAAAGAAATTATACTCACATAGGAATGATTTGATAACATCAAGGAGGACCCATGAAAAAACGTTATTTCTGGCTATCTGCAGTCGGTCTTGTTATCGTCGTTATCGCCACTGGTATGCTGTATGCGGCACGCTTTGCCAGTACAGTCAACCAGACTGAGGCCCATACCGCGCCTGGTATCGCAAAGGCCACGGGAACCCCTGTTCCGCTAACTGGGACAAGTACTTTTCAGATTGTATCTGCCCAGACCACCGCGTCCTACAGCGTCTACGAAAACCTGATATTCCAGAACAAACCGAATAATGATGCTATTGGCACAACGCATTCTGTGACAGGCAACTTCCATGTACGTACCAGCACATCTCCATTTGTTGCCGCGATGAATATCCAGGTTGACTTGCGAACACTGCAGACAGATTCGTCGAGGCGCGATAACTTCGTGCGACAAAACACATTACAAACAGATACCTACCCCTATGCAACATTCGTCTCGGTCAGCACGCAGGGCTTACCTGCAACCTACACTGATGGGCAAACAATCCATTTTCAACTAACCGGCAATCTGACAATGCATGGCAAAACCAACAAAGAAGTCTTTGATGTGCAAGGAAAAGTGGTGGGCAATACCATCACGGGAACAGCGACCAGCACCATTTATATGACAGACTTCGGCATCCAGCCACCTAACCTGGCAAACATCGCCATTGCCCAGAATAAGGTTGTTATCACCCTCACGTTCACAGCGAAAGAGGCATGAGATAACGCTGCACTGCTTCTCATGTTGCTCAATAAGATTATCATGAGAAGCTTCCAATATTTCTCCAACAGGCATCACATGTTGATACCTTATCATAAAAGCAGTGCAAGGAACCGATTCCTTGAATATCAAATGTAAACGGGGACAATGTTAGAAAGAGTAAACACAATGGAAAAACATCCAGAAACATATAGTCAGTATGAACAATTTGGCCCGGCACATTCTCAGAAACCCAGAGCGCCGAAGCCGATGCCAAAGGTACGAGCGTTAGCCCTTGTAGATAAAATGAAGAAATCGCTTGTGGTTGTATCACTGGCTGCATTTGTCTCATTTGGTGGGCTGGCTGCCTTTCATCAGGTCGGCACCACTGCTAACAAAACGGCTTCCACGTCTTCAACATCGTCAACAACAAATTCATCTTCTCAAAGTAGTAGTAAAAACTTTTTAAAACAAACAGGAGGAAGTAACACTGGAACCAGTAGCTCCTCATCGGGAACGTCGAGCGGCACCAGCAGTTCTAGTAGCACTGGTAGCAACAGTTCCTCACAAGGAACATCCAGTGGTACCAGCAGCACTGGTAGCTCAAGTAGTTCTTCGTCATCTGCAGTTACCGGGTCCAGTGTCTCATAGCGATATGAATAAGTTGAACCATATGAACGATATAAACGATACAACCTATACAACGCCTTCCGGTATGTGCCGCAAGGAGTTCCGAGCGATGGGTACGACGATTTCTCTCCTGTTGCCTGAGAGCCAGGTAGCGCAGGGATTGCAAATCGTGCAAACGCTCTTTGCCGAATGGGAACAGACCTTGAGCCGTTTTTTACCGGAGAGCGAATTATCCCGACTCAATCAGCAGCCAGGCATACCCGTTGTCATCAGTGACCTGCTGTACAACGTTTTGACAACGGCACTGAACGCCGCGCAGACCACACAGGGACTGTACGATCCCGCTTTACTGGAACAGTTGGTGCGGCTGGGCTATGATCGCACTTTCGATGAAGTGCCATTTGTCTGTTACACACCTCTCTATCCGGGAGAGCCAGGAGGTGGGTGGCGTGGCATTCGGGTGAATCCGCAGCGGCAGAGTGTAACGCTTCCGGTTGGCATCAAACTTGATTTCGGCGGCATTGCCAAAGGTATGGCGGTTGACGCGGCCGTGGAAAAGTTGCGTGTGAGTGGCATCAATACCGCGCTCGTCAACGCTGGGGGCGATCTTGCCGTTCTCGGTCTCCCACCTGATGCTGAGCATTGGCCCATCGCCGTGCCGGGACGCGAACAACACTGGACGATTCCGCTCCTGCGGGGGTCTGTCGCTACGTCTGGTATTGCACGCCGGCAATGGTGGCAGGGCAACAAACTCCAGCACCACCTGATTGATCCTCGTACCGGTCAGTCGGCGCAAAGCGATCTCTGGTCAGTAACAGTCGTGACCGATCGGTGTGAGCAGGCCGAGGTAGCAGCAAAAGTCGCATTTATTCTGGGTTCGGAACAAGGGTCTCATTTTTTACAAAAATATACTATCGGGGGTCTGCTTGTGCATGTGGATGGCACGTGGGAAACTGTTGAGCCGTGGCCCCTACAACTTATGAAGGAAGAAAACATATGAATACCATCTGGGAAGCCGTGACATGGGATATCGCACGGGCAGGCGGATTCACCGCCTATATACTACTTGTATTATCGGTTATCGTCGGTCTGGCACTTTCGACAAAGCTCCAATCGCCCAGCCGTTGGCCTCGTCTCATCAACAGTGAATTGCATAACTTTCTGACGTTGCTCAGTACCATCTTTCTCGGAGTACACGTTCTGGCAGTATGGGTAGACCCATTCACTCATTTCGGCTGGAATGAAGTACTTATTCCCTTCGCGAGCTATTATCGTCCTATATGGATGGCCTTCGGTATTGTCGCGTTATACCTCGGCATTGCTATCGGTATCAGCACTTTATTGCGCAAGCGCATTGGCTACATCTGGTGGAGGCGCTTGCATGTTCTGACACTGGTAATCTTCCTGCTTACCACCGTTCACGGACTTTTCACCGGCAGCGACACGCAGACATGGTGGGGGTTAGGCATCTACCTTGTGAGTATCGTTGTAGTAGGCTTGTTGTTCAGCCGGAGAGTATTCCCCTCAAAAGATAAGCGCAAGCATGCAGTCGCGCATGCCGCACCTCCAGTTCGCAACATTGTCGCTACTCCACAGAGTAAACCGCACATACAGAATGGTACAAGGGTAGCGGCAATGCCCATGACAAACCGGAATCCGGCAGAAGTTGCTCGTATAAAGTAAAAGCTAACGGGCGACCACGAGACAGGCAAACGCAAAAAGTACACCTGTCTCGTGGTCGCCCGTTAGCTTTTATGAAGCTTTATCAATCCGTACTCACACAGGGCTTTGCGCTGACGTGGAACTTCTATATTCAGCTGAACTTGACACTTCTGTGACCACTGGAGTTCCAGGCCTTTGCCGATGTGACACCAGTTCTAGTTTCAGAACGGCGAATGCAACACGGGGATCGAACAGCACAGTCGGTGGTTTGAGCAGATGCATCACTTCGCCAAAGCGGTCAGCTACCAGAGGATTGGTGATGGTTAGTTGATTGATCCTCTGCATGTACCTGTTGAGCAAGCTCTTGCTCCATGTTTGCTTTTCTTGCGCCTCCTGGTAGAGACGGTCCACGCTCGTAGCCATTTGCCAGGGCCACTCCACCGCTCTAGTGATGGCCTTCTGAATCTTCAATGCACTATAACTTCTCTGTGTGTTAGTCTTCTGGCTCTGTTGTCGCAAGCAGGTATCTAGCGTATTCGCTTCCAGTGCTGCAACCGTCATTCCCTGACCATAAGCCGGATTAAAACTGCATAGCGCGTCACCCAGAATTATGAACCCGTCTGGAAGGCGGGACATGCGCTCATAGTGCCGCCAGCGATTCGCGGAATACCTGTAGATGAGAATCGGCGACAGTGGCTCTGCCTCTTTGATTGTCTCATAGATGTCCGGTTGTGGCAGACTTCGAGCGTACTCAAGGAAGCTATCATCGTCATCAGGTAGGTAGTCTTGCCCCATATTTACCAGTGTCACAATCCAGCGGTTGCCCTCGATGAGGGACACCGCTCCCGACCGCCTCGAATGGGGAGGTACCGGGGAGATCATCATCATCTTCCAGTCGAGAGAAAGATGGTCGGGCAGACGAAAAATGCGAGTTGCGTATCCTACGTTCACCTTCATGCTAGACTCTTCCACCTGGTCGTAGCCCAGCGATACAAGCCACTTTGGTGTGCGCGACCCACGCCCACCGGCGTCCACAACCAGATCAGCGGCCAACTCTTCCTCGCTTTGCTTCCCATCGCGATAGAGCAAGGAGACCCCGGTGATACGGCTGCGATCCTCAGTTGCGCGTAGTTGCGTGACCTCACAGGCTTGAACAAAATTGACATTGCCGCGTTCCGCCAGGAAATTTCGTACATACTGTTCGAGAAATGGGCGGCTCTGACTATATATCTGGATTGCGCCTGGAAACCGCCCATTCCATGCCCCCGATTGGTAAATCTTCATATCAGCTCTGGTGAATCGAATAGCGCCATCAGAAGTGAGTGACTCGAAGAGATCAGGAAAGAGTTGTGCCAGAATATCTCCCCCTTTCGCCAGTAATGCATGTAAATGCTGTCCCTGTGGGACGCCTTTACGTGCTGCCACCGTTTGAGGCAGCCGATCACGCTCAATAAGTGTCACTTGCTCGAAGTGGTCTGAAAGCACACGTGCAGCCAGTAATCCCGCCATACTGGCCCCAATTACTACAGCATGCCTGTTGTTTTGCGTCGTTTGTCCGGTGTTCATAATGTTCCTCCTGTGTTCTTATTTCTCATGAAATTATTCATATTTTCCATTTTCATTGCAGTGTTCCAACCACTTTTGCCCGATTTTTCATCGGTGGTTGGATTACAAAACTATTCACTGGTTATAGTTTACCCGTGGTTTTCCGGTTATACATCGTACAGGTGACGTATGTTGATACGTATCTCACTGTACTAATTACGGTACCGATATAAGTTAAACTCGGAAGCCACCTGCTATCAGCAGGCAAGCGCGTGATATACTTTCAGTAAGCAAAAGGGGGAGATACCCGATGGATGAAACATATTTGATGGTCACAGTGCGTGACAGTAACCTGTTATGCCAGCACTTCAAAACCTACGCACAGATTGAAGGTCAGACCAGGAGAGGATAGTTACCGCATGTTTACAACTGTAAGACCGGTCCGCTTTGATGGTAAGCAAGGGCAAGAATGTATCTGGCTCAATAGTGATACCCATGAAACCAGCTCTTGTCTCCTTGCGGGAACACTACTCGGTAGCGAGATTGTACGTGTCCGCTTTCTACATACGGCCTATGCTGAAAGATTACGCTTTCAACTCGTTGACGACAAAGAGGGTACACTTCCCTATCACTCCTGGATTGTTTCAACGGGCGATGAGTCGTGGAATACTCCTGCCACTGATGCGGAAGCATTTGTCACGCTTGATCCGTATCTGCGCGGCTTTTCCTTTGCTGATTATGCGCTACGTTTAACCTTGCCCCTCAATCGTGATGATAACTTCTACGGCTTTGGTGAACACACTGGCGCGATGAATAAGCGTGGACAAAAGCTTTCACTATGGAACTGGGACCCCGAGCGGGGACATGGGCCGCAGACGGGAAAAATGTATACCGCCATACCTTTCTATCTTGGTATTTCCACCGCGACAGGTCAGGCCCACGGCTTGCTTGTAGATCATACCGGGAGTGTCGAGATGGATATGGGTAACACAAATCCTGCGGAAATACAGATTATGGTGCAAGGCGATAGTCTTGTTGTCTATTTCTTCGCGGGTCCAACGCCAGCCGATGTTCTCCGCCAATACACCGATCTTACCGGGCGTATGCCCATGCCTCCACGCTGGGCGTTAGGCCACCATCAGGGCCGCTGGAGTTACTATACGGAACAGCAGGTGCGTGAAATCGCGGCGCAATTCCGCGAACGCAATCACCCCTGCGAATCTCTCTGGCTCGATATTGATCACATGGATGGTTATCGCACCTTCACCTGGAAGTCGCACGCATTCCCTGATCCCGCTAAATTCAACGCAGACATGTTAGAGCAGGGATTTCATATAGTCACTGTGATCAATCCGGGTATTAAGACGGATAAGGATTACTTTGTGTATGATGAAGGACTCAAAAACGGTTATCTGTGTCGTAAGCAGGGTGGAGATCTCTTTATGGGGACTGGCTGGCCCGACGATTGCAATTTTGCCGATTATTCGCGCTCAGATGTACGCAAGTGGTGGGGTGGTCTGTTTCAGAGCTTTCTCATGCAAGGTGTCGCGGGCAGTTGGAATGATATGAACGAGCCGTCACAGGCCACGTTGGAGGAAAAGAAATATCACAAACCAATCAAGAAGACGTTTGACGAGGATGTCTTGCATCTTGGCGGCGGCGAACAGATTACCGGGCCGGATGGTCCTCCGGTCTCACATCAATTTTTTCATAACGCTTACGGTCTCCAGATGGC
>DATGJV010000901.1:0-4227 GCA_035295005.1 Ktedonobacteraceae bacterium
GAATCACTGCCCAGCGAACGGCTGACGCGAATCAATGGGGGGAGGCTGCCAACACCGGTTGGCGCGTTCGCCCCTTCCGCCTGAGCAGAATGCCCATAATGGGCGGGGATAACAAAAGTACCGAGGAGTAGGATGGCAACGAGACCGAGAAAAACGATGATTTTCTGGCGCACAATATCCTCCTGAAGATGAAATAAAGGATTGCTCCGTCTGCTTGAAATGAACGGCAATGAGAATATGTTTCGTGTAAGATAACTTTGCCGGGTACCCGTAAAGAGATACCTCTTACTAAATGCAAACCTGCGCACGAAATACACTCTGTCGTATCGTATATAGTAGGGATATCCCCTCGTGGATACCCGGCAAAGTTACTACAATTCGCCTAATTATCAAAAAGCCGTTTCCTTGCCTGTAATTGACATTCGTGTATAACTACTTGCATCTCAAGAAAAATAGGAGTATTATAGATGCCAGTGGTGGCAGAATGTACTCATTCGGGCGGGTATGGGGGTATTGCTCAGCAAGAGAGTATCAGCAATGGCAGACCACGGAAACCACACGGGGGAACAAATAGGGAATTATCGCCTCATCCGTTTGTTAGGACGGGGAGGTTTCGCTGACGTTTATCTCGGCGAGCATATTTACCTCAAAACGCAGGCCGCGATTAAAATGCTCCAGACACGTCTTGCCAGCACAGACATGGAAGACTTTCTGCGGGAAGCACGTATGATCGCCAACCTCAAGCATCCGCATATCGTGCGCGTCATTGATTTTGGCGTGGAGAATGGCATTCCCTTCCTTGTTATGGACTATGCACCTAATGGCACGTTACGTGACCACCATCCTAAAGGTTCGCGTCTGCCTCTGCTGGGGATCGCACAGTATGTACAGGAAGTCGCCAGCGCATTACAGTATGCCCATGACCACAAATTGATACATCGCGATGTCAAGCCAGAGAATATGCTGGTCGGGTCAGACTATCATGTGGTGCTAAGTGATTTTGGTATTGCCATTGCCACGCAGAGTTCACGTTATGAGAGTGCGCACGAAGTGGTGGGGACGGCGGCCTACATGGCACCGGAGCAATTACAGGGCAAGCCGATGCCTGCCAGCGATCAATATTCACTGGCAATTATCGTCTACGAATGGATTTGCGGCGAGCGTCCCTTTCGCGGTTCATTTGTCGAACTCTACGGCCAGCAAATATTCATGCCGCCGCAACCTCTGCACGAACTCATGCCAACGCTCGCTCCTGAAGTTGAGGAGGTTGTCTTCAAGGCACTTTCCAAAGAGCCGGGGCAACGATTCGCGAAAGTCATATCCTTTGCCAACGCTTTCTTACAGGCTTGCGACCCAACGCAGATACAGATGCCATTCAGGCAAATTTCATCATCGCCGTCGCTACCTATCGTAACAGCCCCTCCTCCAACAATACCATTTAACAAAGCTCAATCATCGCCTTCTCTGCCGAACGTGACACCGCATAATCAGATAACTCCACTGCCGCCACTATATCAATCTCAATCAATGCCATCTATCCCCAACGCGACACCCAGCAATCCTGTGACACCGATGCCGCCTCCCTATCAGTCTCAATCGTCGTCTTCTCTGCCTCAAATGACGCCAGGTAATCCTATAACTCCGCTACCGCCGATTACTAACCCGCATGAGATGAGGCCATCGCCTCTTGAGGATGCGACCTATTTGACGCCCAGACCATCTGATGATGACGCAACCTATCTAACTCCTGCCTCGTTTGATGCCGATGCAACCTATCTGACTCCCAAACCATTTAACTCTGGGACGACGGAAAAGGCATCCAGTGGCGCTCCATTGTACCAACCAACACCAGCGCCTTTTCCCGCAATGGCTGCGCCACTGGCAGCCCAGGCAATTCCAGCAAATCCACCTGCTCGCCGACGCACTATCTCCCGTCGCGCTTTCGTTATGTTTATGGCCGCACTGGTTGCCGTTATACTGGTGGGAGGCAGTGTTGCATTGCTGATGGGAAGAAATGGACCGGGGCCAATCGCGCCCGTGACTCCGACGCAGACCACCATACCTACCGCCACCGTTGCGCCAACCAATACACCAGCGCCGTCGCCGACTGCTCAGCCAACGGCTACCCATACACCTCAACCAACCGCCTCGCCTACTCCGCAGCCGACTGCCACGCCGACCGCCACGCCGACTGCTACACCATCTCCTACACCGACAGATACGCCGACTGATACGCCGACTCCAACAGTTACACCGTCCCCCAGTCCTACTGATACTCCGACGCCGTCCCCAACAACGGTTACGCCAACTGATACCCCAACCCCAATTGGGACATCACCTCCCAATCCTTCTCCCTCACCTACTTCATTGGAAATAGGAGTTGGAGTGTATGGTTCTGGTTTCAGGCCATAAGTGACTTGCACATTGCTGCGCTCGTGCAAGTGGGTGCGCTGAAGCGGACCCCTACAGATTCTGGGTGCGCTCAAGCGGACCCTTACAACGCCCAGTCGTACCGTTTACACATATGTGGTGCGGTAGACTGTGTGATACAATCAGCACAGATTGCTGATTATATAGAGGAATAGTATGTCACAAGACGACCAAACTGTAGGAACCGATTTGTCGCGTCCGCCCGATGTATCAAGTCCGTATCCCGCACCAAAACGCCCTCTCAGTCTGGGGGCGGGAGCCGTGGTTGTTCATGATGAGCGCGTCTTGTTGGTGCGCAACAAATATGGCGTTACAAAGGGGCGCTATTTGTTGCCTGCCGGGCGCGTCAATGTTGGCGAATTACCGGACCGGGCCGCTGTGCGTGAGACATTTGAAGAGACGAATCTAAGGGTAGCAATTGAGGGGCTACTGGGAATACGTATCTGGGTGATGGATGACGGGGAACACAACTACTTTTTCATGTTTCGTGCCAGGCTACTCTCATCTCCCGAAGAATTGCAAGCCAACCTGAACGAGGTTGATGATGCACGTTTCTTCTCTAAAGAAGAGATGGATGCATTGACGATGGACGAGACCTGGGCCGGGGCTATCGCTGTCGCCTATAAGGCTCTCGATCCCGAAGCGATAGCATGGCCCAACGGCGCGGAGTTATCGAGCGATTCGGGGGTGGACACACCAGATAGGTGGCGTATCTGGCTGTGAAAAAGAACTTGCGCCTGCAAGAGGCCACACCCTTATATACATGGCATTGCCCCTTGCGACTATCAACAAGCTACCGAAGTAGGTATCAAGCAGATAAAGAGAACTTACTCCGGTGAGGTCGCGGCGAGTGTCTTCGCCTCGGCAATCCACTCCGTCACCTGAGCAAGCGTAGGTGCATGATGCGCGACCTTTTTGCTCTCATGGTATTCCTGGAGTGTTTTGTGCAACTTCTCGGGAACACGATGTTGCAGCTCTTTGCAGCTATTCACGCCAGCTTCTTCGAGCAAGTCGGAGAAGGCTCCGCCAACACCTTTTAAACGCATCAGATCAGCACGGTTAGCTAGCTCCTTGATTACCAGTTGCGTTGTGCCTACCTTATGGGCAAGTTCCGTGCGCAATTTCGCAGTCCTGGCATGTTCGAGGAACTGCGCGGTATTCTTGATGCCTTCTGCTTCAAGTTTTGCTTTGAGTTCGGGACTCATTCCCTTTACTTCACCGATTGGATCACTCATGAGTTGATTTCCTCCCTTAAAGGTCTTATGTTTCTCTTCGTTTGCCCACTTTGAGCAAACTGAAAGGTTTGACTGCATCTCGGAGAAAAAGTCACGCAAGAAGAGAGTTGTATTCGGTTGTGACTTTCTACAAAGATCATCGTCAAACATAACCGAACAATGCGAAGCACCGTTTGAGCCAGTACTCACGTTCTCATGTTCGAGCTATCTCCAGCAAAAAAGAACAATGTGACATGCTGAGCCTTTGAAACCTGGCCCAGAGGGATACGCTTCATAAAAACTTCTACACCATGCAAGGATGAGAAAGAAATGTTAAAGAATAATCCCAGGCGACCACAAACTCAGCATAGATATATGCCCGCTTATGAAGATGTTCTTCCCGAATCCACGCGCCGATTTCCCATTGTAGCTCAATCTCTACCAGAGCAAATATGTGGTGTTGCTCATCGTATCGGGTGGATTGGCGAGGGAAGCAATATGCAAGCCATCTACCGACTCAAGCTCCGTTCGCCCCTTGCCAATTATGGCACGGCTACACTACCCGATTTCTTTGTTCTCGAAA
>DATGJV010000902.1:0-2436 GCA_035295005.1 Ktedonobacteraceae bacterium
CCATGTTTATGTCAGGCAAGCAAATTTCTTACAGTCTTGCGAGTCAACAAGTCTGGCTCTGGACAATTACACATTGCAGGTGGATGTTTCGTTGCTCTCTGGCAATAACGCAGGTGTTCTTCTGCATATGAACGGAACACAGTTTTATGATTTTGAAATAACCAATCAGGGTCAGTTTTTCTTCCGTCGCCATGATGCCAACAACGGGTACATGAAACTGATTGACTATACAAAGAGCAGCGCCATTGCGCCAGTCGGGCAAAAAAATACGCTACTGGTGATTGCCAGCGGCAACGACTTCAAGCTGTACATTAATGGTACTTTTGTCGGTGAACAACAGGATGCGACCTCCGCGATCAGCGGCGGACAGATTGGTTTTGACGCCGGTACGCTCTCATCCACAACAAGCGGCGAAGCAAGTTTCTCCAACCTCAAGGTGTATAAAGGTCAGTAAGATAGAGAATTTGCGCATTTCACAGGGTATGCATACTCTATGAAATGCGCAAATTCTCTATCTTACTGGCTTATTTAGCAGATTTCTATAGGTTTGGAGGTTGCCACAATTCATCTATCGCGCTATGATATAGAATAACTGCGCTGTCCCTACGGCGTAAAATACCAACAATCCTCTATTAAGGAAGACATATGCAACAATATACATCGTCTCCAGTTGTTCAGGAACACACCGGAGTAGCACGTTTTCTTGATGCGTGCCATCACCGGCAACCCGACGCTACCCCCATCTGGTTCATGCGGCAGGCCGGGCGCTGTCTCGCGGACTACCGTGAATTGCGCAAACGTTATGATATTTTGACAATGGCAAAGACGCCGGAACTCTGCTCGCAGGTTACAATGATGCCCGTCGAGCAATTCGGCGTAGATGGCGCGGTATTGTACGCCGATATCATGCTGCCATTGGAGAAAATGGGTATCTCGTTGGAGATTCAGCCTGATCTCGGCCCTATTATTCACAATCCCGTGCGTACACAACAGGACGTTGATGCGCTGCGCATCCTTGAGGCCGGGGAGTCTACTCCCTATGTAATGGACGCCATCCGCATAATTAAGCGCGAACTGGCAGGTAAACAGGCCGTGATCGGCTTTTCTGGTGCACCCTTCACGCTTGCCTGCTATATGATCGAGGGTCGTCCTTCACGCGATTACGGGCTTGCCAAATCGTTGATGTACGGGCAGCCA
Source organism: Ktedonobacteraceae bacterium (assembly GCA_035295005.1). Lineage (GTDB taxonomy): Bacteria > Chloroflexota > Ktedonobacteria > Ktedonobacterales > Ktedonobacteraceae > DATGJV01. The sequence continues at coordinate 1,198 of DATGJV010000902.1, forward strand.
CACACCTGGCATAGCCTGATGGAGAAAGTAACCGAAGTAGTCATACGCTACCTCGTGGCCCAGGTACAGGCGGGGGTGGACGTGGTACAGTTGTTTGATAGCTGGGTAGGTATTCTGAGTCCCAGTGTCTATAAGCAGTACGTGCAGCCTTACTCACAACGCATTTTTGAAGCCGTCGAACAGACGGGAGTGCCATCCATTCACTTTGGCACCGGCACTGCTGCTTTACTCAAACTGATGACCGAGGCTGGTGGCGACGTTATCAGCGTTGACTGGCGTGTTGACCTCGATAATGCATGGAAGCAAATTGGCTTTGAGCGCGGCATTCAGGGCAATCTCGATCCAACGCTGCTGCTCACCTCCTGGGATGTGATCGAGCAAGGTATGCGTGACGTGTTGCGCCGGGCGGCGAATCGTCCAGGTCACATCTTTAATCTCGGTCATGGCGTCCTCGCCCCCACCAACCCCGATATGCTACGCCGTCTCGTTGACGCCGTTCACGAAGAAACCGCTCGTCCTTAACGCTTGAGGTTAAAAACAAACATGACACAGCCAATACAACAGGTCGGCGTGATGCTGATGACCTATGGGTCACCTGCCACGCTGGATGATATACCGGTCTATCTGCGGCACGTCTATGGTGGGCGCGAAGCTAGCGCGGAGGTTATCGCGGAATTTCGCCGGCGCTATGACCTTATTGGCGGCTCGCCCCTGTTGCGTATCACTCGCGAACAGGCGACTGCGCTACAAGATGAGTTGAACAGACAACACCCTGATGGCCCAACGTTCCACGCTGAGGCCGGCATGCGCTTCGCGCCGCCGTTTGTCGCTGACCTCGTGCCAGAGCTTGCCAACGGTGCGCAGATGCTCGTTGGCATCATCATGTCGCCGCAATACTCGCCGATTATCATGAGCGGCTACGTGCGCACGCTGGAAGAGGCCGTAGCCAGCTTGCACAGGCACGACCTTACACTGACAATCAGTCGTGACTGGCACATGCAACCCTACTTTTTACAGGCATTGGCGGAACGGATACGCCAGGCGCTAGATCGTTTTCCCCCCGATGTGCGCGAACATGTGCCTGTTCTGTTGACGGCCCATAGCATGCCGAAGCGCGTGGTACAGAACGAGCCAGACTACATTAACGACCTGAAAGAGACGGCAGCTACCGTTGCACACATGGTTGGTCTCCCCGACAACCGCTGGATGTTCTGTTACCAGAGCGCGGGTCACACACCC
>DATGJV010000903.1:0-5006 GCA_035295005.1 Ktedonobacteraceae bacterium
CGTCGTCGGCGAGGAAGAGACAGGCGTATTACCGGCACCGCTGGTTGGACTACTGGAATTACTGACAATAGCTGTTGGAGTTGATCCTGTATTTGTAGTAGGCGAGCTACCTCCGCAAGCCGCAACGATCATAAGTAAGCCAAACAATACAAAACTGAACCAGATGCCTGGTTGTAAAACATTTCTTCGCTTTGACATTTTTTCCTCCCGCATGTCCCCCAGGGAATGGATATATGAGATTGCACCAGGATTTGCTACAGGGATATACTTGATGGGGTTACATACCAGACAAAAACAGGGCCGTGATAGGCCCTGACCCTTACTATGAACGCCACTGTCCCCATGTGTCGCGGTGTCCATAGTCAGAATCGGCCTGTCACAGCCCTGCTCCAATCACCCGTACCGACAAGCGAATACGTGCGCAGAGGTCAGTTGACAATAATTGTTGCCATCATAAATGGATGGATCATACAATGATAGCCAAAAGTTCCTTTCTTGGTGAATGTGAACTTAAAGGTGCCACCTGGATTGATGATGCCACTGTTGAATGTCTTACCATCATTGCTGGTAACGGTATGCGCTACAGTGGTATTATTTGTCCATTTGACGGTCGTACCAACGGCAATGGTGACTGACTTTGGCTTAAATGTAAAGACGCCCATCTTGTTGGTGGTGATACTCACCTTCACCGTCAGCGCGGGACTGGCATTGGCAGCATAAGTTGAGTGCGGACTAAAAGCAACAAACGCGACGGCAAGCGCGGAGACCACCAGGCCAACCGCCATAACCCCCAGTAAGTGCTTCGACAGCAGTTTTGCGAACGTCATTCGTTTTGCCTCCAATTCGTGGAAATACTACATGCATAGTTCAGGTTATGCACTAGTATTACTATACGGACAGGGGTTACACAGGCCGGGGCCACCCGATCTCTTTGAGTCAGGAAACCTGATGGAATATATGCAAGTGACCCCTCGTCGCAGTCAACAATACAAGGCCGGAATGGGGCGGCAAAACTACCGTCGAACTCACCACTTTTCCATAGAGATCAACATAGGTAAGCGAAGAATTGAGCGTAACCCTGAAAGTACTCTTCGAACTTGGATTCACAATACTCACGCCATTCGTGTAGTTACGCCAGTACACCCCCTGGCTGGAGAACATCACGCCCGTCGGTGAACCAATCTGAGCATTATATTCGTTGTACCAGGCATCTATGCCGTAGTTTTGCGTGGTAGAAATGAACACCTCGCAGTAGTGACCCTTCGCCATCAGATACGTGGACAGCGCCCACTGCATATTCGCCCGATTCAATACAGGGAAATTGTCAACGATATAGAACGGTTTCCCCTGGCTCTGCTCGATATTACTCAACTCTATCGCCTGTAACCAGTATGTATCAGTCAGGAAGTATGTCCCGTAATGGGTGAAACCAGCTTCATCGAGAATGCCATCACTATGAGCCAGTATCTGTTGTATCAGTGCAGAGGTCGGCGTAAGCGACGGGCCGTAACCCAGATTAAGTATGAGAGCCATCGGATGAGGCAGATTATGTAAAGCTTGTTGCATCTCCGTAACCCAGTTCACCGCGTCCTCTTGCCAGCGTCCATCATTATATTTCCCACTGTAACGCGGCACCCATTTCCCGTTCTGATAGGTACCACACGCTCCGAAAAGGTTTTCCATATTCAGGTTATCTGCCGTAATACCATCGTACCCGTACTCGCTCGCCGGAAGCCCATATGTTTGTATCTGATAGTTCACCACCGCAGGATTGCTAAAATCGAGTGGGATAGCCGGGTCGCCAAATTCGTAAGCCGGAGTCTTGCGGTCGCATTTGTACAGTATCCAATCCGGGTGTGCCGCCTTCCACTGATTCAACGTGAGCTTATCCAGGCTGCTCATGAATGTCCCATTATCGCGGTGGAACGGGATATAGTATGTAAGAAACATATTCGGATTGGCTGCACGATACTGGCTGACGTTGTACCACTTGGCCGAAGATACAAAATCGTAGCGCGGGGCTACCGCCGCCGGGTCCGTTATATAACCATCAAACATCAGGAATGGGTGAATGTTGTTCCAGGTATCAGCATAATTAAAGCGCGGCGTTATACCCGCCTCTTGTATGCTCCTGCTACTTGCCATGCCTGCCGAAGAAAACAACAAAATACACACCATTGCAGCGAACCAGCTAAACAGTAACTGCTTGTTTCGTCTATACAATTTCGTCAATCTATTCCTCCAGTTCAAACTTCACTCCACGCACTACCGCTCAGCGTGGGAACAACGAGTGATGGCAACAAAATACCTTCCACCAATAGCATCGGTATATATCTGTGCAACAATAGGGCCTCGACGAGAGAAGCTATATCAACTCCCTATCCCATGTCCTTTTAGCCATCTCCATCAGCTTGCCTTATAAGCGGCCTATCCAAAGAAATCCATACGCCGATAATTGTTTATAGCATCAACATCAGTATTTTAGTGCCGAGAAATCTTTCTATAGCTATTTCACATTCTCTTTTCATAGAACTTGACAAAATCCTTAGCATGGTGGTATTATAATTTTAGAGATGTAAAAGATAGTATCTAACTAGTTTGAAATTTTATGAGGTCCTGTCATGGCACCAGAACTGCATACTTTACCCATTCGCGCTATTGACTGCCTGAAGCTCTGTTACAAGCTCTATGAGCGCGGTGAACCTGTTACCACATCGGTTATGAAGGACCGATTGCAGCCACTGGAAGCGACAGGCCAGTTGAGCGACGCAAGCGTGACTCAGCTCTTCAAGTGGCTGGGTGAACGTGGCTATGTGCGCTATACTCCCTATCACGGTGTAGAACTTACTGAAGCAGGCTATATAATGGCAACCGAACTCGTGCGCCGCCATCGCTTGCTCGAACTCTTTCTCACGCAAATCATGGGTTTCCCTCTGGACGAGGTTGATGCCGAAGCAGAGCAGGTTGAGCATGCCATTTCCGATGCCTTTGTCAACCGCATGGACGAGCTGCTGGGGCATCCAACAGAGGACCCACATGGCGACCCCATCCCCAGTGCTGTTGGCGGTGTCGTCATTCCCAGTTGCCAGCCGCTCTCGACTGTACAGCCAGGACAACAGGTCATTGTGCAGCGTGTCAGCGATGAACACGCCGACTTGCTGCGCTATCTCGCATCACTTGGCCTCATTCCCGGAGCCCTCGTCTACGTGGAGGCAGTTGCTCCCTATGGTGGGGTCTACACGGTGCGCATTGGAGAGCAAACCCACGCCATTGGAGATGTAGTGACACAGGCGGTCTTCGTTCGCCCCGCCGGTAACGTCTTTCCTCAAAGCTCGGTGCAGGGGAAGGAGCGTGCATGAGCAAATCGCAAATGAGGCTCCATGCCACCGACCCGGATATTACGACGGAGGATGTTAAGCGTGCTATAGACCGGCGGCGTGTTCGTCTCTATCGCTCTCAGGGCGGGCGTGGCCGCTCATGGTGGTTGCTCTGGCTGCTTATTGGCCCCGGTATACTGGTAATGCTTGGCGAGAATGATGCGCCAAGCATGATTTCCTATGCGACGGCGGGCGCACAGTATGGCATTGGTTTCTTTCTTCCCTTCGTCATACTCACTTTCGCGATGGCCTATGTGGTGCAGGAAATGACGGTACGCCTCGGTGCCACAACCCATCGTGGTCACGCCGAATTAATTTTCGACCGGTTTGGGCGCTTCTGGGGTTGGTTCGCACTGGGCGATTTAATACTGGGTAATCTGCTGACACTGGTCACCGAGTTCATTGGTATTCGCGCCGGACTCGGCTTCTTTGGAGTCCCTCCTGCATTGTCAGTACTGGGCGCTTTCTTCCTTATTGTCGCGATCGCACTCACACGACGTTACTGGACATGGGAGCGTATCACGCTCGGTCTGGCCGCCTTTAACCTGCTCTTTATACCCGTTGCCATCCTGGCGCATCCCGTGGGCAGTCAGGTGGTCAGTGCATTCTTGACATGGGGACCGCTTCCTGGCGGATTTTCCCAGGAGACAATTTTAGTAATGGTTGCCGCGATTGGAGCGACCGTCACACCCTGGATGCTCTTCTTCCAGCAGAGCGCCGTGGTTGATAAAGGTATGACCACTGACGATATTCGTCAGGGCCGCATTGATACCGCCCTGGGCGCGTTCATTGCAGCTATAGCCGCGATTGCCACCATTCTGGCGACAACACCGCTATTCATCCATCATATCAACGCCGCGAACTTCGCTGGCGCTGAGTTCGCTCAAGCTATACAACCATATGTTGGTGATGTCGGTGCAACCCTGTTCGCACTCGGCATTTTTGAAGCCGGCTTAGTTGCCGCGATCACGATTTCTTCATCCTCGGCCTATGCTTTTGGCGAAGTAACGGGCCGCTCTCATAGCTTAAATAGTTCCTTTCGTGACGGCTGGCCGTTTTACACTATTCTCATCCTGGCAGCGGGCATCGCGGCAACGCTGGTTCTCATACCGAACGCCCCGTTGCTATTCATCGTCCTTATCGTCAATGTCATAGCAGTGCTGGCAATGCCGCCAGCGTTAGTATTCCTTATCCTGTTAGTCAATGATCGCGAAATCATGGGGGAGCAAGTGAGCAAGCCTTTCGGCAATAGTGTAGCAATCGCTATTGTCATCTTTCTCTGCTTCGCTGGCCTCCTCTTCGGCATCTCGATCATTTTCCCGAACCTGATTCCGGTGTAGTATCACTCCGGCGTAGTAGAGAGAAGGAGCAATAAACATGATGATTTCTATGCGTTCAAGGAAAAATATGCAGCATAATCAAATAATTCCCCAGGACACTTCAGCCTGGGTACGCGAGGCTCTGGAGCCAGAGCAACTATCCACCGCGAAAAAGGCACAACGTGTTGGCAAACGTCACCTCAGCCCGGCAACCGTCATTATCCTCTGGGCCTTACGCCTCTACGTTGTCTTGATGATGTTCATCATCGCGTATCAAATCTGGACGGTGATACAATCGTAAGCTCCTCTT
>DATGJV010000904.1:0-7069 GCA_035295005.1 Ktedonobacteraceae bacterium
GATGACACGCAAGCGACGCACCAGGCGAGCCATAGACGCCACGCGCTCTTCTGTCGTCGAGACAGGTTGCTGCACACCCTGTATACTCATTTATAAACACTCCTGCTTGCGATATAGCGACTGATGCAGATAAACAGGAAAGAAATCACTAGCAGTACGAAAGCCAGCGTCCAGTAGGCATCACGTGACTGCATATATGTCTCCTGGAAGTCCAGCACAATTGCATTGGTGATATTTGTACTCGGCTGGAAGAATGCTGCCAGCGTGAATAGATTCTGCGGAATGGAGGTACCACCCAGTACCATACTCACCGCCAGCGTCTCGCCAATCGCACGCGCCATGCCCAGCACAACTGCCGTTGCCAGCCCTGGAGCAGCAGCCGGAAGAATCGCCCTGGACATCATTTGCCAGCGCGTCGAACCAAGCGCGAGGCTCGCCTCACGAACACTCCCCGGCACTGCACGTAGCGCATCAATCGAGACACTGGTCACGGTAGGCAAAATCATCACGATTAACACGATAATTGCCGCACCCCAGCCAAAGCCGCCGGTGGCGATGCCTCCGTCTATCGGTGCCGCAATCTTCGTCAAAAATGGTACCAGCACAATAAGGCCGAGAAAACCGATCACGACCGACGGCATTCCGGTAAAGATTTCGATCAGTGGCTGCACCATCGTTGTCAGCCAGCGCGGGAAAATCTCGGTAAAGCACAGCGCAAGGCCAAAGGCCAGGGGGATAACAATCAGCACTGAAAGAAACGTAATAATCAGCGAGCCAAGTATTAATCCACCAGCACCAAACGCCGGATTCCCGTTATTGCCCGTCGGGTCCCAGTTCTTTCCAAACAAGAAATCTTTCACATTAGAGCCACCCGGCTCAGTAAAAATGCGAAAAGCATTTGAACCGATAAAGACAAAAACGCCGAGAATAATCGCGATAAGCAGGAGAGCGCACACAAAGAAAATGATACGTGCGCTCTGGTCCGCTATACGTGCCTGTCGCACATTCGCCACTAATATCCTCCTTAACTATCTGCGGGGACGCGACATAGCTGCGCTCGTGCCAGAGGGTGCGCTGTAGGGGTCCGCTTCAGCGCACCCTCTGGCACGAGCGCAGCTATGTGCCAGTCTATTCCCATTAGCTCTTTGGTGCGTGAGCCTGCAACGCACTCGATTGCATATCAGTGGTTGGAATAAATGCCAGACCGGCGGCGATACTCTTCCCGGAAGGGCTGAGCATGTAGTCAATCAGCGCCTGCGCAAGGCCGGTACCCTGACCTTTTGTGTACATATGCTCGGCATTCCAGAATTTGTAGGTGTTGCTCTCAACCATAGAATTGGTTGGTGCATTTCCATCAATATTCAGAATGGTGAGGCTGGCCGCCTTCGCCGGGCCATATGCCGCGTAGCCGATGGCACCCGATGTCTGTTTCACATCCTGCACCACCGTACCTGTACTGTCACTTGTCAGACTTGACGAAGATTGTACCGTCTCCGGCCCGCCGAGAATGTACGACTGGAATGTCGCACGGGTACCGGAGCTTGAAGGGCGGTTCACAATGACGATCTTGAGATTCGGCCCGCCAACCTGGTTCCAGTTGGTAATGCTGCCATCGAAAATACCCTTAATCTGAGCGGTGCTGAGATTCGTTACACCGGTCACATCGCTATTCACAATAAGGGTGAAGATGACCACCGCGACCTGATGATCTACAAGATCGGTCTGATTTGGCAAAGCATAGATGTCAGAATTACCAATCTGCACTGCACCCGACTCTACATCAGAGAGACCAGTCTTACTGCCGCCGGGATTAACCGTTATATTGGCACTACTACATTTCTTTTGATAATCCTTTGCCACTGCCGACACCAGCGGTTGCAACGCGGTCGAGCCATCGGCAACAATGCTGCCGGATACGCAGCTATACTCTCCCGGCGTTCCCAGGTTGCTCGAAGTCGGTGTGCCACCGCCACTACCCGTAGTAGTGCTGCCACACGCAGAAATAAGCAAGCTTATCAACATCGCCACCGCAAACACCGGAGCGATACGCCATCTTTTCAACATAAGTCCTCCTATTCAGACTTTACCATCCTATGAAATTGTTCCTTCGTGGCTCGCAAACAGCCTTAACGCAGCTATTTCTATCACATTCATACCGTATCATTCGTTCGTTAACATTGCTTTACGGATATGTTAACCTGTGTTAAATTCCGGTTAAATCTTTCCTACAGGATAGGCGTTTCAAGGAGCAGGCAGCAGAAAAGCCTTGCACTTACTTTTGCTAAGCAAAAAGTAAGTGCAAGGCTTTTCTGCTGCCTGTGACGCGCTTATTACTGGCGCTGCAGCGCGAATTGTGAGAACATCGCCTCCCAGACCTCCTGGTTTTCGAGCCGTTCATCCAGAGAAGCGACACGGGAATTAATCATCTCAAAAACACAGCGGAGAATGCGTTGCAATACATCAGAAGCCTCATCGTAGAAGTCGCGTGCCTTCAGAATATTGCCGTTCAGTATCTCGTGGCAGAGCGCAGCGAAATTGTCCACATCAATATGGTTCTGCATAATTTTAAAATCATAATTCCCCATATAGAGCAGGTTCCCACGCGCCAACGTTGTGCGCAACGTATTCCAATCCAGGTCAATACCCCTGGCACGACAGGTATCAGTCAGCGCATCCATCGTCCAGTTGACGAATTCCACCAGCGCCGGTAATTGCTCTACTGGCGTGCGCCGGTGTAACCACTCCTGCTCCATACGTTCAATCAGGTTCAGCAACTCGAAGCTCTCCATGCGCATTCGCTCAGCTGGATCAGGGAGGCGCACACCGCGTCCCATCGAGCGCGGCACCACCTGCTGGAAAACGTGCAAAAGCAAGCCCTGCTGAACCAGTCGCGCAAGATCACGAGCAACATCCAATTCTGGTCGGCGCATCGCACTCGCGATACGTCGCACGCTGCGGTGATGGTTGACAAACATCAGCAGTTCATACATACGGGTGTCCGTCAAAAGCGTATAGGGGATATTTGAGGTCATCTGCAAGGTTGTGCGCACGCCCTGTGGCAAAAATGGGTGCAGTTGTTCCCACTCATCGCTATAACGCACCATCTCAAGCGTGACGCGCATCACCTCCAGGTCGAGCGAAGTTTCACCATAGGGTAAAATGGATTGCCCGGAAGGAGCGGCGATAAATTCGTAGGTACCCTCCTGCCACAGACCCAGCTCGCGCAACGTCCACAATACCTTCGTGCGCAGGGCTTCCCGCAATTGATCGGGGGTAATCACACCCATACCAACCAAGCGCTCGCCAATAGGCTTGCCGAAAACATCCTGCAGTTGCCGGGAAAACGCCTCTTCAATATGCGTGCGCGTCGCCATACCAAGCTGTTGCAGCACATCGCCAAACGTCAATGCGCCGGATTCGAGTTCAGAGCAACTGGCAACTTTACCGTCAGTAACATAGATAATGCCGACATGTCCCGTGGATTGTTTCAAGTGCAAGGCACCCGTCATACTCCCAAGCCCCATCATTTGCAGAATTTCTACCAGACCAAAATCTTTTATTGAACCCTTTAACAGGCTGGCGTTCGTTGACATGCTATCCTCGTCTGTTCACCCTCTAGTACGTATCCGCAAGATGAAACTATCTACCCTATCAGTGAATTATATCAGAGTTTAACCTGTTCCTACAAGTAGGTTTTTTGATGTGTTTATTTATTGGTTCGGTAATCGAGGACGGACGCCCGCAAGGGGCCCCACACCACCTCCGCACCGCCCCTACTATGCACGGACAGATGTGGCCCTGTATCATTTCCTCACCAGAAACACGAGTTCAGTAGCGAACTCGAAGCGTTGAATATCCCATGTTTCATGGGCTACGAGTGTTCGGAAATGGGAGTCGTAATGCTCGACCATGCCTTTATTTCTGCCGCCGAGGCTGCGCACGGGAAAAGAGACAACGATAGCATCGGCCTGAATGGCATGTAACAGGGTTTGACCTACCCGTTTATCTATCTGTTCCAGACAGGGAATCGCCTTCAACAGGAAGGCCACATCAACTTTTTGCGCGGGGCAGCTGCGCAGCACATCGCATGCCTGTGCATGTCCTTGCACGCGCAACAGCGAGAGGCACGCAGTTAGGAAGCTCATCATGCTCTCGGAGATATCGTAAGCATAATACTCAACATCGTTCACCAGCGACATCCACGGCAATGCCAACGGGTTAAGACCACAGGCGATATCTACGATGCTGTGAATGGGTGGAAGCTGTGCCAGTATTGTTGTATAGAACTGGTCAAGAATGGGCAAACGCTCTCTGGTAGAAGCGTGAGAACTCATGATGCGTGTACACACAGCACGTACCGCGCCATTATCTCCAGATTGTACCGCCATTTGCAGTTCTGCCAGCCAGCGCGAGTAATGTTCCTTGCTGTACAGGTAGGCACCGCTCACCTGATGCAAAGTATTGCGTGTTGCCTGAATGGCCTCTTTCAGGCTGCGTCGTTTCGCAAGCTCACGCGCCCCGATATCGCTAATAACCTCGGCACATACGTCGCGGTACCTGGCGCTGCCGCGAATACTGGCAATCAATATTGCCAGTGCTTCAGTGTTGTCCGGCATAATATTGTTCTCTCAAACGCTCAGTCAGTTGCGTCATGAAGCGCAGGTTGTGGATGGTTGCGAGCCGGAAGAAGAGTGTGTCATTAATTTTGAACAGGTGGTGCAGGTAGCCAAGCGAGTAATGGGTGCAGCACAGGCAATCGCAGTGGGGCGAAACGGGCGAACTGGCCTTGATATATTTCTCATCGTTGGCATAGACATACGAGAGCCACTTATCTTCCAACCCCGAAGGTGCATTAAAAACGTACAGGCGGCTATGGCGGGCATCGCGGGTCGGCATCGCGCTATCGAAAATGCCATAGCCGATACGAGTACATGCCACCACATTCTGCGGATGTCCAACGCCCAGCGCGTGCATAGGAAATTGCCGTGGTACCGCCTCTCGCGTACAGGTGATGATGTCGGCGAGCAGGTTGCCCTTGTTATCGAGAGGCCATCCGCCATAACCAAAGCCGTCGAAACCGATTTCCAATAATGTCTCCGCGCATTGTTTGCGCAAATCAGGGAAACCTCCGCCCTGAATCACGGCGAAGAGCAGGGGACGCTGCTCCTCCGTCAATCGTTTCTGTTGCACGAGGCGCTGAAATTCCTTCTTACAGCGTTTTGCCCAATCAATGGTGCGCCGCACGGATAGCTCCTGCATAGCGCGGGGCGCGTCTACGTGCGTGCATTCGTCGAGACAAATGACGATATCCGCGCCATAGCTCATCTGCAACTGGATGGTCTTTTCCGGCGTCAGATGAAATTTGCGCTCGGCCCCTTCCGGCTTGAAGGTAATGCCATCCTCGCTCATCGAGCCAAATTTAGGATTCTCATGGATCAGCGAATACGCCTGAAAGCCGCCGGAATCGGTAATAATGGGACGCTGCCAGCCGCTCATCCTGTGCAATCCCCCCAGTGCCGCAATGGTCGAGGAGCCGGGTCGCTGCATCAAGTGAAACGTGTTCATTACCACCGCCTGTATCCCGCATTGCTCCAGGTCAGTGGCGTCAACCGACCGCACCACCCCCAGCGTGGCATCCGGCATAAAAAGCGGCATATGCAATTGCCCACGTGGCAATCGTAAGCTGGTATATTGTTGTTCTTCAGTGATGGTTGTCTCCGTTTGCGTTGAATCCATGCCTGTTCCTCTGGACGCGACAGTGCTTTGCTCGTCGCGGTGGGCGCGATAAATCGTACTCCTACAATTCCCTCGTTTCGGGACGGGTGTTGGCATTGTACCAAGTTTGGGGGTTGATGGCAATGTGTGTACGACCATGCTAGACACAACACCCCCAAAATTCGTACAATAGGACATATTCACTTAAAGCAGACAGGCAATTTGAGAACACATGGGAAAGAAGAGGCTAGAGCATATGCGGGATATAGCGAACAGGGCGCTCAATGTCGCGGGACAACTGGGGGCGAGTTACGCGGATGTGCGGGTGATGGAGCGCACGACAGAGGGTATTGATGTGAAGAATGGGCGCGTCGAGGGGGTCTCCAGTGGCAGCAGTAGCGGTTTTAATGTGCGGGTGATCGTCAATGGCGCGTGGGGGTTTGCCAGCAGCGCGAGGATGGACGAGGCCGAAGCGGAACGGGTGGCACGACTGGCGGTGCAAATTGCTCGCGCCAGTGCGCTGGTGGCTGGCGAGCCGGTACGCCTCTCGCCGCTCGCGCAACAACGTGGATCGTATCGCACACCGATGGCGATTGACCCGTTTACTGTGCCATTGAACCAGAAGGTGCAACTGCTGCTCGATGCGGATGCTGCCATGCAGAGCGTGCGCGGCGTGACCCTCACTGGCGGCAGAATAGAGTATTCTCGCGAACAGAAGCTGTTTGTGAGTTCCGAGGGCAGCGAGGTTGAGCAGGAACTTTTTGATACAGGAGCGGCTATCGCGGCCAGCGCCGTTGATCCTGAGAGCAGCGAGATACAGACGCGCTCGTATCCCAACTCCTTCGGACAACAGGCCGGCACGATTGGCTATGAGTTTATCGAAGCAATGGACCTCGTGCAGCACGGGGCGCGTATCGGCGAAGAGGCCGTGCAGTTGCTAGCCGCGCCACAATGTCCGAGCGGCGTCAGAACGATTATCCTGGATGGGCCACAGGTCGCATTGCAGGTACACGAGTCGTGTGGACACCCCATTGAACTTGACCGCGTACTGGGTATGGAGGCAGGTTTTGTGGGCAAAAGCTTTCTGACGACAGATAAACTGAATGGGCATTACCGCTATGGTTCGGATGTTGTGAATATCACGGCGGATGCCACGATTCCCGGCGGTCTGGGCAGTTTTGGCTGGGACGATGAAGGCGTACCGGCACAGCGCACCGCGATTGTCAGCAACGGCATTTTTAGCGGCTACCTGATGTCGCGTGACACGGCGGCAATGCTTGACCTGACAAGCAATGGTTGTGTGCGAGCAGACGGCTGGAACCGCCTACCAATGATTCGCATGACGAATGTCAGC
>DATGJV010000905.1:0-3037 GCA_035295005.1 Ktedonobacteraceae bacterium
GCTCCAAATTCGTAGGCAATCAGTTCGTAATCCGCCACCGTCTTCAAACAAGTTGTGATGGCCGAGTAGACCTCTATAAAGTGGGGGAAATCGCGAAAACGGAACCATTCGCGCATCTCCTCCAGCGTTGTAACCGGCAACGTGACGTTATTGCGCCGGGCCAACGTCAACAACGTGGATGGGTGGATTGATCCTTCCAGGTGAACATGCAGTTCGGCCTTTGGCACCAGTTGGAGATAGCGTTCTATAGCTTGCGTGTGTTCCATACAACTCCTTTCTCTTCCCTTGCATGATACAACCTGGGTGCAATGATTGGCACCTCGTGGCATGATACAAAAATAGAGTGAGCCAACAGGGCATTCTGTATACTGCTATGCCTGCACTGCCAGTGCTGCCCACAATACTACAAATAACTACGATATATTTGTAAAGAGCCTTGCACATGGTCGCATCTAAAACACCTCTTTGGCACCATCGTGATGCCATTCCGATCAACCACCCGGCTGACCGTCCCTTCTTTTGCCCTTTTCAGTCTCATCTGAGCTTTTTCACAGGACCAATTCATCTCATCGATCTATACTTTAGCTAGACAAGAACTTCGGTAGCCGCTGTGGGAATTTCCTCGCCGCTCACATTCAGGAGCGAAGAGGCAGAGATTCCCCACACGAAGAAGCTGCGCAAGTCTGACTCAAGCTGGAAGGAGTACAATTTAATGATTTTCTCTCACCCTCAAACCAGGCTGCGATCTGGCGCACCCTTGCCCCTCTACCGTCATGTGCAGAACGTTTTCTTTGCAGCAGGGATTGGCCTGGCACCGGTGATGCTGACTCTGTATGCCACGCTCGCTCCTTTCTTAAGGGGAAATGGAAGCACAGCTATTGCCGCTAATCTCGCTGCAAATCCACTGACGAACCAGCTCCACCTCGTCTTCGGGGTCGCCGCCGGTTTCCTGCTGCCCATCGGAGCTCTGGGCATGGCAATCTTGACCTACAAGCACGCACCCTGGCTGGCGACGCTCGGCGGAATCCTGGGACTGGTGGGTTGGCTCCCCTGGTCCCCGTTGATAGCTCTAGAAGCCCTGACCTACGACATGGCTCAGATGGGAGGCGGCCCGCAGTTCGCCGCACTCTGGGACCATTTCAACGCCAACGCAGTGATGACCTTCTACCTACTCTTCTACATAGTTTGCCATTTAATCAGTGTCGTGCTGCTCGGGCTAGCTCTCTGGCGGGCGCAGCTCGTCCCCGCATGGTCGGCCTGGGCACTTATTCTTACCAGCCCGCTCACTATAATCGCCTTTCCAACACACAGTTCCATCGTGTTTGATCTGGTCTATGTGCTCTTTATTATCGGCAGTCTTCCTGCGGCTTATGCGATGCTGAAGTTCAGATGGCAAGAGAAGCCGACTCGGACAGCTGGAGAGTCAGCATCGCCAACGTAAGAGGAGAAGGGGCTTCCCGTAGTAGATGGACAAAAAGCAACGTTGAGCACTGTTGCCATAGTATAAATCACGGAATTCTCTCGATCTGGCTCACTTTCCTTTCTCGGCCTGAAAAATTGGATACGGGAGAGCAAGAGACGGTTCGTCAGCTTCGCCAAAGCCATCCAGAAGCAGACCTGGCCTACGACCTCGTTCAATAGTTTGCACTAGAACAGGAGGTGAAACAGAAAGAAGAACCTGAGTTAGCGCTGGCGAATGTCTGACAAGGAAGGAGACGACGGTTGTCGCCTCCTTCCAACAAAATGTTGCGGAGTTACCTTATTTACCGACCTTGCTTCTTCTGTCGCTCCATCTCCCGTAATTCCACCCGGCGAATCTTGCCCGAAATTGTCTTGGGCAAACTATCTACGAATTCAATTTCGCGGGGATATTTATAGGGAGCGGTCACTTTTTTGACGTGTTCCTGCAATTCGCTTGCCAGTGCGGATGATGCTGAATACCCAGGTGCGAGAATGACAAAGGCTTTGACGATTTCGCCGCGCATCTCATCGGGGCTGGCGATAACGGCTGATTCCGCCACGGCGGGATGCTCTTTGAGGGCGCTTTCGACCTCAAATGGACCAATGCGATAGCCCGCGCTGATAATCACATCGTCGGCCCTCCCGACAAACCAGAAGTAGCCATCTTCATCTTTGTAGGCGCGGTCTCCGGTAATGTACCAGTCACCACGCATACAGGCCTGGGTCGCTTCGGGGTTATGCCAGTACTCTTTGAACATCCAGATTGGGCGGTTGGGTTTGACACGGACAGCAATATCACCTTCTTTGTTGGGTGGGAGGGGGTTGCCATCGTGATCGATCACCTCGACATCAAATCCAGGCGAAGGTTTGCCCATCGAGCCAGGCTTGACCTGAATAGGTGGGAAATTGCCGCAAAGTAACACTGTCTCCGTCTGGCCGTAACCGTCACGGATCGTCATTCCCGTAGTATCTTCCCAGACCTTGATGACTTCGGGATTGAGCGGCTCACCCGCGCCGACGCAGTGCCTGAGCGATTTTGGAGGATGCGCCTTCATATATTTCATTGGCTCATCAAGCACCAGCATACGGTAGGCGGTGGGTGGGGCGCAAAGGGTGGTAATAGGATACTTGTTGAGCATCTCTAATGTTTCGATGGGATTAAACTTACCCCGCGCATCCTGGATGAACATGGCCGCACCCTGGCTCCAGGGGCCGAAAAGATTGCTCCACGAGAACTTTGCCCATCCGGTTTCGGAGAGATTCCAGAGCAAGTCATTTTCATGCAGATCAAGCCAGTATTTGCCGGTGATGATATGTCCAATCGGATAGCTGGCCTGTGTATGGAGTACCATCTTGGGGTATCCAACCGTGCCGGAAGTGAAATAGACCAGGCAGGGGTCATCGCTGCGCGTCTTCGGGCCAGTAAACTTCGGCGAGGCATCGCTAACGACCTGGTGATAATCCGTCCAACCTTCGCGTCTGGTCGTATCTGCGCTGGCCTCGTCAGCCAGAATGGCATACTTGATGGTAGGGCACTCAGAGCGCACCCTGTCAAACTTGGCCGCACCTTAGATCG
>DATGJV010000906.1:0-3723 GCA_035295005.1 Ktedonobacteraceae bacterium
GCTCGTTAATCAATGAAGCCTTTCTCAGTCAGCACCAGGAGGCAGTAGTGATTGATCAATCATCCCTGAACACTTCCAGTCGCTCCAATCCCGCTACCTATACCGGCATTATGGATGACGTGCGCAAGGCTTTTGCAGCAGCCAACCATGCCGATGCCGGCCTGTTTAGTTTTAACTCAAAAGGTGCCTGTCCTAACTGTCAGGGGCTGGGCGTGACCTACACGGACCTCGGCTTCCTTGAGGGGGTCAAGTTTCCTTGCGACGTGTGCGGCGGGAAACGCTTTAAGGAGGAGGTACTGGCCTACACCTTGAACGGGAAATCCATTGCTGATGTGTTGAACATGACCGTTCACCAGGCACTGGCGTTTTTGCAGATGAAAGAAGTGCAGTCAAAGCTCCAGGCTTTGAGCGACGTGGGTCTGGACTACCTGACCCTCGGCCAGCCCTTAAGTACCCTCTCTGGCGGAGAATGCCAGCGGATTAAACTGGCAAGCGAACTTCACAAGCAGGGCAGTATCTATGTCATGGATGAGCCGACAACTGGCCTGCACCTGTCGGATATCGGTCGTCTGCTCACCATCATGAACCGGCTGGTAGATGGCGGGAACACCGTGATTGTGATTGAGCACCATCTCGATGTGATTCGCAACGCCGACTGGATCATTGATATGGGTCCCGAAGGCGGCAACAAAGGCGGCATGGTCATCTTCGAGGGTACACCGCGAGAACTACTCGGTGCCAGGCATTCGCTGACGAGCCAGTATCTGGGATAGATGCTGGTCTTTGAACAATCTGATTGCGCCGAACCCAGGTGTGAAATTCTTCGTCAGTGAGCATCCGCCGTCCTCCAGGATGAAGACACGCGGTTTCAGGCATACCTGTCCAACCATGCACTGATCGCATCGCTTACTCGTTCATCGGTCTCTCCGTCCAGCATCATAGACTCCATTGAATTCATATCCGGTCTCGCTCGTTTGTAGAAATGCTGGAGTTCGGGAAAGAACGCTTTGTCTGTCGCGTCTGGCCTGGCTGCGTAGCGTGCCTGGTAGAGCTTTTCGCCATTGTCCGAGATAACGCCCGATTGATCCAGTCCTCCCTGTACAATGAGTACCGGACAGGGTATTTTCGCAATCTCCGCACATGGGTCAATCGCATCGTAATCTCGCATATAGCTGCGCGATCGTTCGGCCTCTGGACTGTCGCTGTCCCAGTTCTTCACAAAGAACTCCATCATCGGATCGGCTTTAATCTCATCTGTCAACGGCTTCCCTTCGCGCAACAGTTCAAATGTGCGGATATAATTCGCGGCGTTGACTTTGAAGGCACCAAAATCTATAATCGCCCCCTGTTCCTTTGATAGTTTGCGTGCCATGTGAATGAAGAGGTCAATATAACGATATGCTGGCCCCGAAAGACTGATAAAGGCATCAATGTGGAGATCGCGTTGCTGAGCAAGAACAAGCCCATGTACGCTTCCCTCGCTATGCCCCGCAAGTGCCAGTCCTCTTGCATGTGGCACCATCTCTCTCATCTTCTGGCATGCCGCGACCGCGATATACTGCTGTTGTGGAAAAATGCGATGCTCCGCTGCCTTCACTTTATCCACGACCGCAGCATCGCTGCCCGACCCAATTTTCGCGTAGCGCAACACCGCGTGTCCATGTTGCGCGAGTTGCCGCGCAAGATCAGCATACATATGCGGCTTCATATTGGCCGAAGGATAATTGCCGTCAACATCGCTCGCCATTGAACCCGGAATGATTACTATACTCCATTTAACTTCCTGCCCCTCCGGCAGTGTCAAAGCCGCCGGAAGTTGAGCTCCCTCGGCTTCCAACAGAAACCGCTCTTCTCTATAATGTTGCTCCATTTTCGATAAATACCCCTTCTAAAACTCAATTGGATAGATATGACTTCACCCAGCTTGTCAATATTCCATTAACTATTCTAAACCATGACGTTACGTCATGGTCAAGTGGGTACTAAAGCCCATGAGCGAAATAATCTGGGAATGGGACTCGACATTGCTGCGCTCGTCCCGGTGGGCGCGATCAATCGGGCCCCTACACGCCCGCAGGCGTGTAGGGGCCCGATTGATCGCGCCCACCGGTCAGTTTTCCATGTAGACGCGCCCCAACGTACCATCAACAATAATGGTTTGCCCATCTCGGATGTTATGGAGAGCGCCTTGCGCGTTGATTACCGCCGGAATAGCATACTCACGTGCAATAATGGCACCGTGCGAAAGCTGACCGCCGATTTCCAGCACAATGCCGCTCACAAGGGGAAAGATTGGCGTCCAACCGGGATCGGTTGCCTGTGTTACCAGAATATCGCCCTGGGTAAGCCGTGCTGTTTCCGCAATACTGCGTATAATTCGTGCCGTACCCCGTACTCGACCACTACTGGCGGGTATTCCCTGCAAAAATGTCCCGTCTACCGGTTGCACAGCTATCGGTGTCCCATCTGCTCCTACCGCGTCAGGTGCCTCAATTGTATACCAGAAATCAAAGGCGGCACGGCGCTCGTCCACAATGGAATGCAATTCTTTATCGAGCGCGAGCGGGTTATCTGATGTGATAATAGTATCAATATCCGCTACTGTCAGGAAAAAGACATCTTCTGGCCTGTTCAACCATCCTCTCTCGCACCATCGTCGTCCCAGTTCAGCGACAATCGTGCGCATCGGGTACAGAAATTTGGTCAGGTACGACCTGTTATTGTCGCGCCTGCGCACGTTGCTCTGCGTCATTTTGAGCAACCGCCTGAAAATGACCCGGCGTGCAAAATTCAGCCTTTGTTCAATGCGTACTGTCGCATCTTCACGTTCCTGCCGCTGGTGGCGAATCATCTCAAGCGGGTTAACTGGCTCATCGGCTTGCAGATATCCTGCCAGCATTGTGATAACCTGCTCAGGTGCATCCATCCAACGGGGATTGAGAAATTCGGCGTCGTTGGGACAGCGATAGCCATAATCTTTCAGGAATATTGCGAACTGTTCAAGAAAAGGTTGCGCTTCCGGCAATGGGTGCAGCAATGCCAGTGCCTCCCCGGCAGTATGCTCGCGAACAAGTGTATCCAGCCCTGTATCCCTCAGCGTCTTTGCCAGTTGCCACAGTGCCGGGCCAAGTTCGGCAGTATACACACCTGATAACGCGGTAACAAGTTTCGCCGCATCCTCTTTCCCTTTTGTCCATTTATTGATGCGCCGTTGCAGGAAGTAATAGCCAGTACCTGCCAGCAACGCCGCGATAATCACCTTGATATAAAACATCTTTGCCCGCTCGCCCCATACAGGCACACCTTCTTCCCAGAGTGTCCTATCATCAAGTTTGCTCAAATCCTGCTGCATAAAATCAGCGACCCACCGGTCTACCTGTGCGAAAACCTGCTCATTGGTCATTCTGGGTGTTCGCTTTTTGGGCTGTTTCTGCTGTTCCTGTTGCGCTTGCTTTTTACGATTTTGCCGTGCTTGTTTGACTCCTTGGACGATGGCTGGTGGGAGGCGACGGAGCAATCGTAGTACATGAAACTTGTCGTCTGATTTGCGCAACCCGCGCTCGCTACTGCCCCAGACCGCATCTGAAAACGCGGTAGGAAGGCCAAATTGCTCATACATATGAATGACGGCCCCCTCATTGATATAGAGGCGTCCATACAAACGCTTACCAATAGCAGATGGCGCGGGTTCAGTCTGCGCTCCTTTTTCTGGTAATTTCCCTG
>DATGJV010000907.1:0-3379 GCA_035295005.1 Ktedonobacteraceae bacterium
GTGTGGTGCGCACCCCGATTGATGCGGACCAGACCGCGATAAGAGGCTCGACCAGTACCCTTGGAGACCGACTTCGAGAGGATCTGGGAAGTTGTGTGCGGAGCAAGGTGTGTGACCTTGGCTCCAGCATCCAGCTGCATCCCATCGCTGGCGAACGCCACTGAGAGGATATCACCACGAGCGCCTGGCTCCATTAGCAGGACCGCTGGATACTTCATCGTCACCTTCGAGCCGAGGTTGCCATCGACCCATTCCATCGTCGCGTCCCTGTATGCTGCCGCACGCTTGGTCACGAGGTTGTAGACGTTCTTCGACCAGTTCTGGATAGTCGTGTAGCGCACGCGGGCACCTTCCATCACCTTGATCTCTACGACTGCGCTGTGCAGGCTGTCGCTCGCATAAGTTGGAGCGGTACACCCCTCCACGTAGTGGACATACGAGCCAGGGGCGGCGAGAATCAACGTGCGCTCGAACTGGCCCATGTTCTGGGCATTGATACGGAAGTAGGCCTGCAAGGGAATTTCTACTCGCACATTCTCTGGCACATAGACAAAGCTGCCACCACTCCACACCGCACTGTTGAGCGAGGCGAATTTATTATCGGATGGTGGGATAACGGTGCCAAAGTGTTCTTTGATAATGTCAGGATACAAACGCAACGCTGTATCCATATCGGTGAAAATCACGCCCAGCTTCTCCAGGTCTTCACGCACCTTGTGGTACACTGCTTCACTCTCATACTGAGCCGTCACGCCTGCCAGGTACTTCTGCTCCGCCTGTGGAATGCCCAGACGATCAAAGGTATCTTTAATGTCTGATGGAATGTCGTCCCAGGTCTTGCCCTGCTGTGCGACAGGCTTGATATAGTAATAGATGTTGTCGAAGTCAATGCCCGAGAGGTCCGCGCCCCAGGTGGGCATGGGACGTTTCTCGAAAAGTTCCAGGCTTTTGAGGCGGAACTGCCGCATCCAGGTGGGCTCGCCCTTCATCTCGGAGATCTGCTCGACGACCTTCTTGCTCAGTCCCCGCTCGGACTTGAACACATAATTTTCGGCCATGTGGAACCCAGGGGTATATCCTTGCTGTTCCGTACTGTATACTTGCGTACTCATCAGAATTCACCTCGTCTCATACTTGTTATCGCGCAGGAAACCAGTTGGTCCTGTTCATCCTTACCGGTTGCGTGGATATCCTATGCGTATGGATGTTATAAGTCAGGGTGTTTCGTGCGGACTCTGGATGGTCAGATGGCCGTTGTGATATCCCTGGCTCCTCGTCAAATCGACAGAGGGGACGTGTAGCGGCCTTACAGGAAGAATACAGAAGCAGGGAAGTGCCGAAGCTGTTCCTGTTAGAAGAAAGAGACGTGGGTTTGCTCTTGTTCTATCTATATTATAGCACAATCATTTAATAATTGCCAGTTTATGGAAAAACAACTTTTTATCTAAATAAACCAGCGAAAATTACGCGGCTAATCCAGCAAAGCTGCGAACGAGATTTTGATGATCTCAAAGCAGATGAACGCGCTGATCTCTGAATTGTGCCAGGCGAACACTCAACTTGCTATTTTACACGCACTCGTCCAGTCATCTGGGCAGATCATGCGCAAGCGAGAAGGGCATCGCTTAGAGGATTGGAAGAAGCTGGTCTACGAGAGCAGCATTGCCGAGGTACAACGCTTCGCCAAAGGACTTGAGCGAGACGGCGGTGCTGGCTGGCCTCACCGAGAGCTATTCGAACGGACCCGTCGAGGGGGAGATCAACAAACTCAAGTATATTAATCGCTCGATGTATGGCCGCAGTGGTTTCCCGCTCTTGCCCCAAAAGGTTTTGAAGGCAGCATAAGATAGCACGCAAAGTGATACTCTCATGAAAATAAGTGAGACGAAGGTTCAGATCCTGGTCGAGAAAAGGGTATAACCGCTTAGCCGAAGCCAGAAGCTGCTTCGGATGAACGTCGCTCTGAAAAAGAGCAGAAGGTCTCTGTTATCTACACTTGCGAAGAAACAGGCGTGAGAGCGACCTCAAAACCCAGCTTTTCGAGCTGACGAATCAGGCGCTTTTCTTTCTGCTATCGATCAAGTTCGTCGAAGTAGGTACCACCGAGGTCTTGATACTCTTCCTTTTGAGCCAGCAGATGATAGACAATGATCAAGAGTGTATGTGCCAGAGCAATGGCAGCACGCTTCTTTCCGCGTCGAAACACGAGACGATGATACTGAGCTGAGAGCGGGACGTGTTTATCAGGACATCTCGTCTACGCCTGAGCCTCTGCCCACGTTTAGTCGTTCACCTTTTTGAGCTGACGCCGGATGATCTGCGCCTGCCCACAGACACAGATCAAGATGGCAGCACCGGTCCGCTCGAGCGAGGCGACCACTGCACCAACTTGCAGGACCGACACATACAGCCGTGCCCCGCACGTCACACAATGCAGTTCCATATCCACCACGTCATTGGTGCTGGTCTGTTTCTTGGCGCTCATGGAACCTCCTCTTTCTTTCCGCTGCGCTCCCCATGAGTCCAGGTTCCGGGAATCATCTTCCTTCGCTGAGATTGAGAAAACGACGATCCGCAAACGCTCAGGCGCGATGAGACCGTCTTCACACAAGCCCTTGCCGCTGTTCCTGCCATATATCCCGGAGTGACTTCAAACGCTCAGGCGCGATGCCTCATCCACTCCTTGTTGACAGCCTGGATAGGCGTCGTTTCCCGTCATCTGGCTATCTGCCTCCAGCTGGCTACGCAGGTTCCGTCGGACAACTGAAGCTTCCGGCAAGGGCACCCTTGCCCGTACCGAAGAGGAGTCTAGCAGAGGCAGGCCGGGGCCAGGCCGACGTTCAATTGAGATCGAGCCGAGATCCAGCCGAGAAACTACCAGGGATGCATCAGCGTCCACCAGCAATCTAGCCGGGGCGGGAGAAGTATGATACAATCGCGTTACGGACCCTCGTATGTCGCGCGGAGAGAGGAGCGATCGATCAGATGACAGACACGCCTGTGCAAGCAACGATTCCCGCGTTTCGCGTCTTCACCTGCGGGGCATTGCTCGTCGAACGGTGGGATGGGACATCATGGCAGCCTGTCCGTCTTGGCGAGTGGGGAGGAAGCCAGGATCCGCGCCGCCTGCTCAAACGCTTAGCGTGCAGTCCGGGGCGGCACGTTCGACGGGGGACGCTACTGGAAGACCTCTGGCCGGACGTTGACCCCAAGGAATCAGGGGGGTATCTCAACGATGCCGCCTACAAGCTGCGAGCCGTCTTACGGCCCTCCAAAGGGAAAGCAACCCTGCTCATCACTGCTGACGATGCCAGCAGCTTTCGCCTGCCGGGGCAGGATCGCCTCTGGATCGATGCCGACGCTGCGCTTGTCCTCCTCG
>DATGJV010000908.1:0-6483 GCA_035295005.1 Ktedonobacteraceae bacterium
AAAGAGCTTGCCCTCTCGATACCAAGAAGCTGAGGCGTCAGGATGGCACCTATGGGACCTGGGTAAACCGAGGAATAGGCGTGTCCACCTGTACGCTCGTAAACGGGGCAAATATTTAGACATGCGCTACACCGGATGCAATCGAGAGTCTGACGACCGACGGTATCAGCGAGTACCTGCGAGCGCCCGTTGTCTAGCAACACAAGATGGAACTCCTGTGGCCCATCACCCTGATAAGTACCTGTCCACAACGAGGTGTAGGGATTCATGCGCTCACCTGTGGAGGAGCGCGGCAACAATTGCAAAAACACCTCCAAATCCTGCCAGGTTGGAATCACCTTTTCGATACCCATCACTGAAATGAGTACCTGTGGTAAGGTCAAGCACATACGCCCATTGCCCTCTGACTCGACCACGCATAGTGTCCCCGTCTCGGCCACCGCGAAATTTGCCCCACTGATGGCAACCGGGGTCGAGAGAAACTTGTTGCGCAAGTGTGTTCGGGCTACAGCAGTGAGCGCACGTGGCTCATCCGAAAGTTGGTCAACTTCTGTCGTCAGAAGCTGGCGTTGTCCAACGGCGATTCCAGCAGCCAGTTCGTCCGCTTGCATGGTGCGCAAAAATAACTCACGAATCTCTGAGCGGTTTTTATGAATGGCGGGTACGAGAATATGTGAGGAGCTTTCGCCTGCCAGTTGGATAATCAACTCTGCCAGATCGGTCTCAATCGCAGTGATGCCTTTAGCAGCGAGAGCTTGATTCAGCTTGATTTCGTCGGTCGTGAGCGACTTAACTTTGATGACCTCGCGTGCGCCATGTTCGGCCACAATCTGCGTGATAATGGCGTTGGCTTCGTGGGCATCGCGAGCCCAGTGAACATGTCCCCCAGCTTGCTGTACAGAGGCTTCAAGTTGCAGCAAATACATGTCGAGGTGGCGCATAACGCGGTCTTTGATAGCCCGGCCAGCCTCACGAAGTTCCTGCCAATCAGGCATTTCTCCCACCACTTGCCCGCGTTTGGCGCGAATGGTGTGGGTAGCCTTGTACAGGTT
The DNA here is from genome assembly GCA_035295005.1 of Ktedonobacteraceae bacterium. Classification (GTDB taxonomy): domain Bacteria; phylum Chloroflexota; class Ktedonobacteria; order Ktedonobacterales; family Ktedonobacteraceae; genus DATGJV01. Next base: position 1,053 of record DATGJV010000908.1, read on the forward strand.
GCGGCGCAACTGGCTGTTATTCAGGGCTTCTCTGGCATTCTTCTGAAACGTTGGGGGCGGTCGTCTAATTTGTATGAGCGAGAAGTCTGTACTCATTGGAGACCCCTTTCTTCGGTGGAGGCCAGAATCTCAGCGATGTGGACCGTGCGGATACCGGTACGTTCACGGTGGAGCGCACCGCCGATATGCATCAAACAGGAATTATCGGCAGCCGCACAAACTTCCGCGCTCGTATTCATGACCGAACGCACCTTATCGCCGAGCATCGCCAGCGAAGTATCGGCATTTTTGATTGCAAACGTGCCGCCAAAGCCGCAACACTCTTCGGCACCTGGTAGCTCAACAAGATCAATACCACGCACAGCACGCAATAAGCGCACTGGTGCGTCTCCTACATGCAAAAAACGCAACGAGTGACAGGTGGGATGGTATGTGACCCGGTGGGGGTAATAGGCTCCTACATCCTCCAAACCCAGACGATAGACAAGAAACTCACTCAATTCATACACACGTGGGATCAGCTCTGCCACCTCCGCCGCGAGCTGCGGCTCGTCGAACCACTCCGCGGCACGTGGATACAGCTCGCGCACCATTCCAACACAGGAAGCCGAAGGAGCCACGACGACTTCGGATGAGCCGAATATCTGCACGAAGTGACGGATGAGCGGCAAGGCTTCCCGTTGATAGCCAGTGTTATAGTGCATCTGCCCACAGCAGGTCTGCTCCAGCGGAAAGTCAACTGTATGCCCCAACCGTTCAAGTAGATGCACAGTCGCTTTGCCTGTCTCTGGAAAGAGGGTATCGTTAAAGCAGGTAATGAAGAGTGAAATCCGCATGCTTTTCCCTTTCTCTGGTTAAGCAAACGTATAGAGAGATGTTCCCCTTCTGCGCGAAGGTTTGCATGGGGCCATAGAGCCAGTATTCATTATCGCTCACAGGTTTTCTTTGTGCAAGTCAAACATTACTGTGGGCTAACTTCAATATATTATCAGTGGAGATTGTTTCGCGCAGATGAGCAGACACGGGCAACGTCAGGGTAAATGTACTCCCCTGTCCTTCGAGACCACTACTTTCGACCCATATACGGCCATGCATTGCGGTAATCAGTTGTTTGGAGATATAGAGTCCCAGGCCAGAACCACGTGTCGGACTATTCATATCGCGTTCGAGGCGGACGAAGCGTTGAAAGAGGCGAGCCTGGTCAGCTGGAGGGATGCCTTTGCCGTAGTCCCGGACGGAGAGAGCAATTTGCTCTCCCTGCATAGCGGCTGAGACTTCGATAGGCGTTTTTTCAGGAGCATACTTCATAGCATTCATGATTAGATTGCGTATGACCTGCGCAAATGCCTGTGAATCTGCTCGCACGGAGAATTCATCCGGCACGTTGATTTCGATTGTACGTTGCTGCTGTTGCAGTAGTGAATCAAACATCTCCGCGACATTCATCGTGACCTTACGTAGAGAAACATCGGCGATTGTGACACGTTGCGCCACCATTTCGATATCACCCGCGGTCGTTATATTGCCTAGAAGCAGCGTCAGTTCTTCACAGCCCAGGTCGGCCTTTGCGAGAAATTCAGCACGCATAGCTACCGGAAGCAGTTCTTCCTCGCCATTATAGTCACGCAGGAGCGAGATATAACCCTGGACAGCCGTAAGCGGTGTACGGAGTTCATGCGAAGCGATGGTAATAAACTCGTCTTTTAAGCGATCAAGCGCCTGTAGCTGCTCGTAAGCATCACGCAACTGCGTATTCGCTTCACCTAATTGCTCATTGGTCGTTTTCAGTGATAGGGTCACTCGTGCGGTTTCCAGAAACGGTGAAAACCGACCGAGCAGTGCCTCGATAATCGCAAAATCAGGGCCGGAGTACAGTTGCCGGTCGCCACGTGGGCCTAACACCAGAATACCTATCACCACTCCCTGTGATTTAATCGGCGCAAACAGTGTATCCATGCCCTCCTGTTGTCGTATATTCAGATACCGTTTCAGGCCAGGCTCACGCTGCTGCTCCCTTGCCAGTAGTTCACTCATCAATACAGGTCGTTGTGCTACGGCAATACGCTCAAATAAGAGAGGATAATGCTCACAGTCCAGTAGTTCAGAGGCTGATGATACAGGTGAGAGCAAGGAAATAATCGTATGTGCGAAGCTTTGTCCCCATTCTTCCGCCACGTCACCGTTGCCTGATGGAGAGACGTGATATGTATCTTCCTTTTCATTCAGGATAAAAAGGCATACATCCGGTGTTTCAAAGGTTTGACGTGCTGCCGCGATCAGCAAACGGGTCACCTCATCCAGACCGAGTGCATACTCACCCGCCGTCATCGGTGTACTGAAAAAGCGCCGGTAATGACGTACCTCGTCAAAGAAAAGCCGTTCCGTTCCCGCTTTCGCCACGTACCACAGGCACGGGGCAAGGCATACGAGCAAGCTTAATGTCACGAGTTCAACCAGAGACGACCTGTGTACGCTCCCCAATGCATTCAGCGTACTCTGTGCCACATACACCAGGACAACCAGACACACCACTCCACTTACGCTCATTACCACCCGCCGCACATAAGTATCGAGAACCATAAGCTGGTAACGCAAGATGCTATAGCCAAATGCGATGGGAAGCAGCACCATAGACACCGCACTCAATTGACCATCAATGGGAGTGACTGGCAGAACGCCCTGGAGAGCCTCTGGTATGACAGTAAGTATCAACAGTGGACTCAACGAGAGAACAACTCCCCAGACAAAGAAACGGCGTTGCTGCCGTTCACGGAACGACGGTGTACTGCGATAGGAGATCACCATCGTTCCAACTATGCCAACCAGGATAATCACATTATAGAGCCGGTAACAGATTTCTAACCACGTCGGCGGTGTTGTTAGCGCATAAATACCAGCAAAAGTCATTGCCAACATGCAGAATAGACAGGCAATGAATACATAACCACGCAATAGCTGCATGCGTATGATGCCACACCCTGTTGCTACTTGATTAGTCGAGTATGCCGCGAACACATCCTGGGGAAAGTGTAAGAGTAACAGGGCAAAAAGCAACAGGGCGAGGGAACTACACGCACCAGATACAGCCTGTGCAAACAGATTTCCAGCAGCAGTTGCCGTTTCCAGAGCGAAAGGGAACATAACAGCGCACGTCACGCCATACATGAGACGCGCAGTAATGCGGTCTCGTGCGTAGAGCCAGACGAGGGTTCCTAGAGCCAGGAACATTACTGCCACAAAGGCATCAAATCCTAATCGCATCAAGCTGACACTAAGCAATGGAGTATAGAGAGCATCGCCGAGCAACACGAGGAGCAGACCGATAGTCGCAGCACATACCACCAACAGGCGATACAAAAATGTCGCGTTCCGCTGTTTCAACCGCATATGTCCTTCCTCCTGGCTTCCTGGCCGCGGCTACCCTGTTGTCATCCGCTACCCAAAGCCCAGAAGTGAGCGTAAGGCAAGGGATACCGGATATTGAGCTTCGATCTTCCGCAAACAATCGCCAGCACGTTCCCGGTAATAGAGGGAAAGCCCCCAGGTTGCGAGAATACCGCTCTCTAATGCTTGCTCAGAAAGCCCTTGTTTCTCACTATCGGATACGCTGGTTCTTTCTTGAGAAAACACCTGCCACGCGAGAATAACCGGCAACGTTTTCTTCCCGCGAGCGAAATCCATCTTCTTCGCGCTCACTACCGACCCATCAGTTAAAGGTTGCAACGCGGATAACTCGTTTTGCAGGTCATGGGCATCATTATCCAACTGCTGCGCGATGCCGAAGGCAAGACCAAGCGCGGCAAACAATTCCAGCTGCTCTCCATTAGATTCGCCACAGAGCGCACCCAGAATACAGGCCAGCTGCATAAGCGACCCTGCCTTTTGCGCCGCGATTTCCTCACCCTCAGTCTGCGTATAGCTCTGTACAGGTCGGTGTTCCGACAGAAGATCGCGATGTTGACCCGCAGTTGCTTTCAACGTTGCATCCTCAAGCGTCTGAAGCATCTCACAAACACGCTCCAGGGGAAGTCCCTGTTCGCTCAATGAGCGCAACGCCCGAAAGGCCAATGTAAAAAGAACAGTCGCAGTATTGTTGGCACGCGCAGCACCTATATCTTCAATCACGGGCGTCTGGTCGCCGTCCTCAACGTCATCGAACAGATCAAGTGCGCACACATAACATTCAATGGCTACAGCAGTGGTTGCAGCCTGCACCATATCAAGTTGAGGTGCCATATGCTCCGCCACGAGAAACGTTAACAGAGACCATGCGCCGGCAGGCAACGCCGGACTATGCTTTTGCTCTGCCAGAAGCTTTCCAGGCTCTTTCAAAGCTCGCATCACATCCGCTCGTAGCTCTGTTGGTAATGGTGCAATCAGGGCAAGCAGTCGCTCAGAGAGAACCTGTTGATGGATCGAAAAAAGGCTACTGCTTTCACGTATAGAACTCTCCCGCCTTCTTCTTTCCTCAATTTTCATGTGCCGCACTTCTCCATTCTGGAACAATGAACGACGTTTCCTCACATTGAGAGCAGCATGCCTGTGCCTGCTACCTGCTTAACATGAAGGGTGCAGTAACGTTCCTTCCCACTGGAAGGTGGAAACGTTACTGCACCCCTTACAAAATGGATGGGGCAATTAAAAGCCCCACCATCCACCTGCTGCTGTTTCCTCTCTCGAGCGATCTCCCAGCGAGAGGTAAGGAACAAGGCGAGACACAATCTCGACCACACGCGGTGAAAACCCTCGCGCTACCAGAGTCGCGGGTGCCTCGATAGCCAGTTGACCTACCGATGGGTTCTGTTCAATTTCCCGCATCAATGCAGGAATTTGCTGTTGCTCCATAGTCAAATACACCTCTTTCAACACATCACGCATCTCCTTGCAGGAGCGTGCATCCTACGACAGCAGAGTACAGCCGAGAAGAGCATTGAGCGGCTTGCATCTGGTTTGCAAGCAAGCCGCTTCATGCACTGCTGTATCTCTACACCAATAATACCCTGTAATAGTGAGAAAAAGCAAGGGATGAGGAAAGATGTAGAAACATCCATATATTATAATATATGGATATAAGGGCTTTTTGAGGAAATGTATATTGGAGAAGAGGACAGATGTTTCACGCCCGTAAGAAGATTTTCAAGATCAGTGATTTCTATCATTCGAGGGACAGGGAGGGGTAATTGGTAGAATCAATTCAATTTTACATCCTTTGCCAATGGATGAGTGAATCGTCAGGGTAGCGCCTATAAGCGAGGCGCGTTCGCGCATACCAATAAGGCCGAGGCTGCTCTGCGAGTCATGGGCAGCCTCAAGAGTGTCCTGAAAGACAAATCCCCTGCCATTATCATGAATAATGACTTGAAGCTCCTCTGGCAAGTATGAAACTTCAAGCTCAGCCTGCGTCGCCCTGGAATGCCGCCAGATGTTCGAT
>DATGJV010000909.1:0-3123 GCA_035295005.1 Ktedonobacteraceae bacterium
AGTCAAGAAATACAACATCTTTCACACCGAGAATCTCGCATGCCGCTCGCTGCTCTTGTTTGCGCGTATCCGATATGGCTTTACGAGCTTCTGCACTGACATCCTGCGCATCATCAGGGCCGCCACCTGAAGCATCCGTGCAAATAACATAATAGATATCCCAGCCCTCTTTGACCCACGTCGCCACTGTACCGGCCGCGGCAAATTCGGCATCGTCAGGATGGGCAACGATAACCAGCGCGACTTTATTTTGCTCTTGTTCGCTCATACAAATCCTTTTCTTCTTTACAATACTGACTAGAAAGCACCTCTGCCCTTCATCATAGAGGTATGAGGTGCCAGGTATGAAATGGGTAAGACATAAAGCCTTAATCTTTTTCCGTGAGAACCAGCAACAGTCCCCCAATGAGACCGGCATTCTTGTAGAATTGTGTCAATTGAGTTTGCAGCTTAGCCTGATCCTCCTCTTTCCAGAAAGCGTGACCAACAAGCGTTGTGGGTACTAACGCTCCCAACAGTATTATTGCTCCGAGCTTCGGCGCGAAACCCAGTGCTAGTAGTGTCCCACCCACAACCATCGCCGCCCCATTCAACATAACTGCCTGCTCAGGTGCAGGGATACCGGCATTGGCTACGGTAGCAACTCGCCCGCCCGGCTTGATAAAGGAATCAGCGCCTCGTGCAATAAAAATACTTGATAACAGAATATGGCCTGCTGACCGGATGATTGACATACATGTAATCCTTTCACTAAGACAAGTTTTGAGCCGATAAAACTGTTCTCTTACTGCTATTGCGCAAATGATGGATGGCTGGTTTCAATTACCCGAATGCAATGACGCATTCAGGGAAAACAACTTCATCACCTTAGTCTATCAAGGTCAATAGCAATGCTTGCTGAGCCATGTGCGCTGCCAATACTTCATAATTTGCAGTGTACACCGTGAGAACATATAATATCAAGGACAGGAGGCATATGAATACCGAATTACACATTTTACCAGTCACAGGTATTGGAGATATTATTCCAGATTCAGACCTGGGACTGATTCTTTATCAAGCCCTACAAGATCAAGGACTGGCACTACAGCAAGGGGATATACTGGTTGTCACACAAAAAATCGTCTCCAAAACCGAGGGGCGCATCGTGAACCTCGTGGAGATAGAACCTTCTGCCTTTGCTCGCTCATTCGCTGAACAGTATCATAAAGATGCTCAACATGTCGAAGTGGTGTTACGCGAAAGTCGCCGCATTGTGCGTATGGATCACGGTGTGTTGATCGCGGAAACACGGCACGGCTTCATCTGTGCCAATGCCGGCGTTGACGAATCAAATGTCAATGGCGCACGTGAATTGACGCTGTTGCCGGTTGATCCTGATCGTTCAGCACACGAGTTACGTATGCGATTACAGCAACTCGCGGGCGAAGGTGCGAACTTTGATATCGCCGTGATTATTTCTGATACCTGGGGGCGTCCCTGGCGCAATGGGCAAATCAACATGGCAATCGGCGTTGCGGGTATGGAGTCTATCACGGATTATCGGGGGCAACGCGACCCCTACGGCTATGAATTGCAAGTCAGTGCCATCGCCATTGCAGACGAACTGGCCTCAGCGGCAGAACTGGTCATGGGCAAAATTGACCGCGTTCCGGTAGCACTCATTCGCGGCTATTCGTATACACCGGCCACCGGCGACGCGCAAACATTAGTGCGTGATGCCGCAACTGACATGTTTCGCTAGTTTCGCTGTTAGATAAAGGTAATAAGGTACTGTGACCATACATTCAGAATCCAGGCAAATAACAGCACCCGCACGCTCGGCGGACCTGGCAACATTGTTGCGTGGCAGACGTAGTGTGCGTGTCTATCAAGATCAGCCCGTCCCTCGTGAGTTCATAGAGCAAATGCTGGAAGCGGCACGCTGGGCACCTTCGCCTCATGGTCGGCAACCGTGGCGTTTTGTCGTCCTGACACGCCTGGAACTCAAAACGCGGCTTGCTGATTTCATGGGCGAAACGTGGCGGCAGAATCTGGAGATGGATGGTCAGGATGCGGCAATCGTCAATATCCGCCTGGAGAAATCGCGCCAGCGCATTCTTCATGCGCCAGCGCTGATCATTCCCTGTCTGTATCTCGAAGACCTGGATCGCTACCCTGATGAACAACGTCAGGCCGACGAAACGACGATGGCGATTCAAAGTCTTGGTGCCGCTATTCAGAATATGCTGTTAACAGCTTACGACCTCGGTCTGGATGCTGGCTGGATGTGCGCTCCGCTCTTCTGTCCAGAGGTCGTTTGCGCGGCGCTCGATCTCGACACACGGCTTATTCCACACGCGCTGATTACTGTAGGATACGCGGCAGCAGACCCGAAGCGACGGGAACGTCTCCCGTTAAGTACACTTGTAGTTCGTTTTGATTAGAGGAATGTATGATTGTAGTTCTTGCCGGCGGCGTAGGCGCGGCACGTTTTTTACAGGGACTCGTACAGGTCGTCCCACAGGAACAAATTATCGTTATCGGCAATACCGGCGATGATCGCACCTTTTATGGTCTGCATGTTTCACCCGATTTAGATATCGTCACGTATACACTGGCTGGCGTCGTTGATGAAACGCAGGGCTGGGGTGTCCGTAACGATACCTATCAGACGATGCACCAGTTGACTTTCTATGGCAATGAAGACTGGTTCATGCTTGGGGACCGCGATATCGCCACCCACATTCACCGCACGAATCTCTTGCGTCAGGGTAAAACGCTCAGTGAAGTTACTGAGGATATACGCCAGCACTTTGGCTTGCAAATTCGCCTGTTGCCCATGACTGACAACCCGGTCGCAACCCATATCCGCACCCCTTCTGGCTTACTACACTTCGAGGAATATATGGTCAAACGGCGTAGTGAAGACGAAGTGCAGGATGTCGTCTTTGTTGGTTCCGAAGCCGCGAAACCCGCGCCCGGCGTTCTCGATGCCATCAAAGAGGCTGAGGCTATCCTGATTGCGCCAAGCAATCCCATCGTCAGCATCGGCAGCATACTCTCAGTTCCCGGCATTCATGATGCACTTCACGAAGCTAGCGGTATGGTTGTTGCCGTCAGTCCCATTATCGGCGGCGCACC
>DATGJV010000910.1:0-3035 GCA_035295005.1 Ktedonobacteraceae bacterium
CCATGACCGCCGGGCGCAGTGGCAAGCGTACCGGCCGAGCGCAGATCCGCCATATCCAACATCTGGTCGGCAGCATGCCTTTGTTTGATTTCTCTCGCGATACGGTAGTCCATGAACATGTCCAACTCAGTCGTGACGCCAAACATGAGCGCCTGACGCAAAGATGCAGCAAAAATGACATGGGTGTGGGCATCAATCAGCCCTGGAAGCAGTGTTTGTCCCGTCCCATCAATTACTTGCGCCTCGACTGGAATAGCAATATCCTCCCCCATTGCGCTAACAATGCCATCTCGTATCACCACAGTCCGGCGAGGAAGCAGACGGAACCCATCGAAGATGCTTACGCCACAAATTGCTATTGATCGCTTCATGATTTTCCTCCGTATGTGTGCATACGCTTCATACGTGGGCCCTCTTCATGTTCATTGCGTTGTTGATCCAGGTTTTTCCAGGCCCACTATACAGCAGCGCGAGTGCAACTAGAACGAGAGTACCCAGTGCAATACCATCTCCAAGCCACAGCCTCAAGGTCGTTACCCAGTAGAAAGCCGTCGCGGTTAAAAAGCAGATGGTGAAGACAAGTGAGACAAAGCCGTAGACGAGATACACGTACCTGGCGTGTGCTTCGTAAGCAACAATGCCCAGGCCCTTTTTGAACAACGCCTTGCTCAGCATTTTCCGCCAGAAGCGATATGACTCCTTACGCAGATCGATCATCCCAAGCGCAGAACTCAACATGAAGTAACCGTCGAGTTCGATAAAAGGGATAAAGTTGATAAAGCACGAAATGTTAAAGACAATCAGGAATAAGGCGCACAGTTCTCTTCCCGCGCTGGCCGTCGGTGCAAACCACCAGCCAATACTAAAGGGCAAAAGGAGAAGAAGGCTTATAAATGTCCCTGCAAAAGCTGCGTAGACCTGGTGCCGGCGATTGTGGAAAAGTACGACATCATCCAATTTACAATACGGGAAAAAGGTGAGGTAACGCCAGGTAATCCCGATTTCACGAACAGAGCCGCCAAATCGTTTGCAGGTCAACCCGTGAGCAATCTCGTGGAACGCTGTAAAGAACCAGACCAGCCCGAAAAACATGGGGAGAATGAGTATGTTCTCCCGGCTCCCCCATGCATCTGCGCCAATTGCCTTCACATGAAGTACGACAAAAACTTCAAGCGCGACGATGGCAACCAGTGTAAGTATGACGAAGGCGGGTCGGAACGCAAACTGGACGCAAGGTAAGAGCTTCGTCAGAAACGCATCAGGATTCACCAGACGGAAGCGTCTGCGGAGAAACCCTTTGTTATCCGCTCGCATTTTCTTCTCAGCCGCTTCCTTCAACTCATCGAGCCTGGCATTATCGGCGGTACTTACGAGCATCTGGCGTTTTTCAAGGAGCTTGAAAAGCCCTGCCCATGCGTTGTCGTCGAGGTAGCGCCCATACTGGGAAACATACTCTTCACCTATTTCCCCCAGAGTTCGACTCCCATCCATCCTGCTCACCAGAAAGTGTTCTTTGAGTCCAATCTTATAGAACCAGTTGGTAAACGTGTCCTTCATGAAGTACACGATGGCTCCTCCGTTACGCACCTGCGGACCAAAAACAATTTCTGCACGGAGTTGCGGCTTCATGGTATCTGCATATGCAGGTGTGGAAGTGGAGATCATATCAGAACCTCCTGAACCTCTGCGTGAAGTATTCGCTCCTCTAACGTTCGCTTCAGAATATACGAGAGGTAAATCTCATCAAGAATGCTTACACCCAGGCGGTTGTTGGTCATATGGATGTAGCCGCTCAGCAGTACCTGATAATACACATAGTCAAGCCGGGTAATCGGCCCTATTGCTTCACCGTCTTCACCCTTGCCCTGAAAAATGAGTTTCTCTTCTAAAACGAGCGCGTCAATGCGGGCTCGCAGTTCACGAATATGCGCCGCCCATTCGCGCTCTATCGTAGTCAGGCTTCCGGGTGTATTATCAACAATATAGCGCCGTACCTCCGCGATCCGCCGTTGTAGTTCGACAGCCATTTTGTCGTATTTCTTATCAAAGTCAGCGTGCAGATTCAGACTTTCTTTATGAAAGGTTTCCTGCCAATATTTCAAGTAGTTGATGAGGAAATCAATTACCCGCTGGTCGTCTTCCAGGAACCCAAAACAGAGGGGCAGAGACAACTGGGTAGAAAGGCCCAGCATAATGGTGCGAACAGGGACATTCGTATCGCGCAGCAAACGTATGACGATATCGCTTGACTTCTCAAAATGCCACTCCGCCAGCTCTACGCCCTCAACGCCACCATAGCGCAGGTATTCAGGCTCATACTCGATATAGTGAAACGAGTTGTTGGCACGCAGGGGCATTTCTCCATCTTCCCCGTATTTTTCCACCCATGTCTCTTTCCCGTATTCTGCGATAAACATATCCTTGTGAAAGGCCCGAAATTGCTCTGAATCAAGGTCGTAGAGCGCCGGACGGCGCTGCAGGTACTCTGCAATAACCGGTTCAATGACACGTTTTACCTCCTCTTCCTCGACACCCTCCGCCAGTAGGAGGCGCAGTCGCACATGTGGACCCTCCATCCAGTATTTGATGAAGAAGTAACGCCGTATCAACCCACGTTTGCGCAGGAGGTCAATTAACGGGGCCAGGCAATCTACAATGAGCGGGTTCGCGTTACTGCTATAGAAGATGTGAATACTTAGCCAGTGCTTATTCATGCTAGAGAACCTTCCTTGATACGATTCATCTCGAAAACAAACTCACTCACATACGAGCGTTCATCATGCTCAAACCAGAGCTGATCCCGGTCTGGCAACATCTCGGTCATCACCAGGGGATTGGTGGTGGCACGTAGCGTCGCCTCCAGGAGAGAAACCGAAAAGTAGTTATCAAAGTCAACATACAGTGGTTTGTATGATTTGATAGCCGGACCTGCTGCTGCCAGCCCTGCCTGTGGAGGAGCGATTGCAGAAGTATCGGGAGCGACAAAAACTTTAGATGGCACCGCGTTCTCTTTTTGCCATCGGCAGACATTCATA
>DATGJV010000911.1:0-6025 GCA_035295005.1 Ktedonobacteraceae bacterium
GGGCTATTCGTTGTAACCAGCAGTTTCCTGATCCTGCTCATATCTTGCTCGTCGGCTTCAGCACCTCCTACGAGTACCGTTCAAACGCCCAACTCGACCCCATCTTTGGGAACCACTCGTTTCATCACGTATCTGGGCCACGCCAGAGTTGTAGCTACCGAGGCTGTCTATGCCCTTACCCGGTCGCCCGATGGCACGCGCATTGCCTCAGGCGGCGATGATAAGACCGCACAAGTTTGGAATGCGGCAACAGGAAAGACCCTTCTGACCTATCACGGCCATACCGATTCAATCTGGGGACTGGCCTGGTCACCGGATGGCACACGTGTTGTCTCGAGTAGTGGGAATCAGGCTGATGCGAGCAAAGCAGAAACAGCACAGGTTTGGGATGCCACAACTGGTCGCATGCTGGTCACCTATCGAGGTCATCTCTCTTCAGTACCAGCAGTCGCATGGTCGCCCGATGGGAAACGCATCGCTTCCGGTTCCTGGGATAAGACGGTGCAAGTCTGGGACTCCAACACGGGGAAACGTATCCTCACGTATCACGGCCACTCTGATTTTGTATGGGGTGTTGCCTGGTCGCCCGACGGAACACGTCTTGCTTCCTCCAGTAAAGATGGGACGGTACAGGTCTGGGATGCTGGCACGGGAAAAACCTTGCTCACGTATCGCGGCCATACCGCTCCCGTGTATTTTGCGGCCTGGTCACCAGACGGAACACGTCTTGTCTCGGCTTCTGTTGATGGGACTGCACAAGTCTGGGATGCTAGCACAGGAAAAACTCTCATCACTTATAAGGGGCATGCATTCCAGACCGTGTGGGCAGTTGCATGGTCGCCCGATGGCACACGTATCGCTTCAGCTGGTGCTGATAACACGGTGCAAATCTGGGATGGAAATACTGGCAAAACTCTCTTCACCTACCATGGTCATGAGGGAGCCGTCACTGCCGTGGTCTGGTCGCCCAATGGCAAACGCATCATTTCGGCAAGCGCGGATGGTAGCGTACAGGTCTGGCAAGCTCTCTGAGTTCTCGTTCTCGTATGTAGTACTTACATGTAAAGCGCAAGTTTCTCTTTTGGAGAAAAGTTGTGCAAATAAAGAAGGAAATGAGCTATGGCAACACATGAACATACAACCGACGCGACTACTCTCCCACAGGAGGATAGGTCCTCTCACACTGTCCCAGAGGCCACGCAGTTCGATTTCTGGCTTGGAGAATGGGATCTCACCTGGTCTAATGGAGGACACGGAACGAATAGCATCCAGGCTATTCTCGATGGCAAGGTAATTCTCGAGACATTCAATGCCGACCCCGCCGACGCATTTCAGGGTATGAGCTTCTCTGTCTACAATCCTTTACTGGGCAAATGGCAACAGACCTGGGTTGATAATCAGGGAACCTATCTAGATTTGGTGGGAGGTTATCAGGAGGGTAAGATGATATTAGAGAGAACCGACAATGGAGGGGAGAAGAGCATCCTGCAACGCATGATCTTCTCCAACATCACTGATACGCATCTGGACTGGAGCTGGGAGCGATCTCAAGATTACGGTACTACGTGGGAGTCCCTCTGGCAAATTCACTATCAAAGAAAACTATCAGCAAACCCATAAAGGTTTAAAACGCGGCAGGAACGGTTCATGGATCATCAATCATCACGCTTCATACCACCAAGGAAAAAGCCACATCCATGAAATGAGGTCATGCTGAGTCCTTCTGGTGAAGGCGTTGGAAATATGAGTCGGGCCGCCGTTTGAGCAAAAACATAAGAGGAGCTTTTTACGATTGCAGTAACTTCAGTAACTTATTGTAGTACATAATACAAAGGGACTGATGTCACGTGAAACATCAGCCCCTTGTTTCAACTCGCTTTGAGGCTACATATTTCTGAACCACTCATAGGCGTTGTTGACAAAATTGACGAAGTTATCAACGGAGCGACCTATTTTGTTTAGAACGCGACGAACGATCTGGGTAAAATTTTCATATTCCTGACTACGGGCTGTCTGTACAATCGCGACCTTTAATTGCTGATTCCTTTGCATCTCGCTGAGTACAGCTTCTAATGCCTCATCATCTCTCCTGGACAACTCTGTTTCTCCTTTCGAAATAGTTTTCGACGCCTCCAACTCTTGTTGTCATTACACGAAGAACCCACTAAAAAACCTGTGACGCAATTTACTCCGGCGTTTGGGACTCTGAGTACGAAACCAACTCTTAAACCTCTCATCAGGGAAAATCCATTTCCCTAAATCGAACACCTTGTCTCCGCTTTGCACATCAAGAATGCTAAAGTTTGACATCTTTAACATTTGTTCTAATGATACACAATCAAGCAGAGCAATGTCAACAGATTGGCGACCAATATTTACTACTTGCTTGAAACTTTCAAAAACCTCCCGTCCCAGCTTGCTTGTAATCACCAGCATAAGTTCTGGCAGGTTATACTTGAATAAAGCAGAGCATGGGATGACACGAAAACAATCGTAGAGATGATCAAAAATTTGATCATACTCTGGATACTGGCTTTTGAGGGCATCTCGCTTATCTTCCGTGAGTAACCCATGATAATATACGCCGTACTCTGAAGAAGTGATTGAGGGGTCATCCAACGTAAACGTGCCATCATGATATGTCCTGGCAACAATATCCGCGCCGAATGGATGAATGTAGAGTTCCTGGTAGTATACCGCCTTTTGTTCAAGAACATGCTTTGTTTCATTTTCAGCGACGAAGGTGGCATGACCATCCATGCAGCCCGCAACCCAGGGTGATTGCATGAGCAAATCCGCTTTGGTTAACACAAACGTCATTTTGCTCATTAACGCGCTTCTTTGTTGTGGCTCCATGCCTTCGAGCAGACATTCAATCGCCTGTACATCGAAAGCGGTAGAACGGTTATCGGCGTGAATAGCCCAGAGTACCACGTCTGACTCAAGCAACTGCTGTCTGTAACCCGTAAGATAGACACTATCGGCATGTACCGACTCACCTATCCCCGGCATGTCACAAAAAACGATCGTATGTCCCTTCATGCTTTTCACTTCTACACGCTGCATTACCTTTGTCGTCGGTCGTACAGCATCAACTTTCAGCTTCGTATTAAACAACGCATTAAGAAGGGACGTTTTCCCTACTCCTGTCTGCCCCATAATGGAGACAATAAAGGGTTTGTTTCTTTGCGCTGCCATGTCTTCCTTAATCATTGTCATGACAGCATCATCCAGTTCCTGTGATGAAGTAGATTGTTTCGTAATAGCCTCCTTTACCACAACAGGTACAAAATGGAAGTGCAAGAACGCAATACAAGGCTCAATCTACAATAAACTTATACCAACAAAAAGCAATCGCCACGTTCACTACTCACTCAGTATCCTTACCGACTAAGAAGCTCGCTATGCACTTTGCTGATGATTTTTATTTGCTCGGGTGTTAGCGTGGTACCACCAAGATTGGTCTCGTTACTGGTTGTAATTTGATCGAAAATCACATCAGTAAGATCGAGCCCATTGAGGTTTGCTCCGCTCAAATCAGCTCTACTGATATCGGCACGGTACAAATCAGTCTCGCGCAAATCAGCATCGTTGAGATGCGCCCGTTTCAGATTCGTTCCTCGTAGTCTTGCACCCCCCAGCTTCGTTCCACTTAACTGAGCATCAGTTAAGTAAGCTCCTGTGAGGTTCGCTTCACTTAAATTAGCTTTTTCGAGATGAGCATCATCTATTCGCGCAAAGCTAAAATCCGCTCCACTTAAATCTGCCCCACGCAAATCTGCCCCTATTAAGTTTGTCCGATTAAGGTTGGCATTACTCAAATTGGCCCCGCCCAGATTGATAATGCTTTCTCCTGTCCCTGTATCAATATTGATAAGGCCAGCATCATACAAAAAGCGAACGAGGCTCCCTTTGCGATCATCATCCAACCTGAGTAGAACAGTCATTGTCCTTACACGCGCTATATGTCGGGCTTCAATGGTATCTGGGCCTGACTGGCGTAAATGATTTGTGAGAATGAGATCCGACATTCGATCAAGGTACGTTTGTAGGAGCGTTTCTCGTTGACTATCCTGTGCAATAGCATGTTCTATGTCCGCACGTTGTTGCGTCTCAGCTCGCTCGTTGCGATTCATCACAAAGTTGAGCCAGGTTGCGGCGACACCCAGGACAGCAGGGACAATCAACAATTGCAACCAATCCCAGAGCGACTTCGTTGGCTGATACTGTCGAATATTGGGGCCGATAGACTCGTTAAAACCAGTCCATCCCCATTGTTGGAGGTATCCGAAATAAACAAATACGATGAAGCCAATTAACAGGAGTACACTCCCTACAAGAACTATGGGTTTTCTTTTCTTTGCAAGTAGCTCAAGCCATCCTGCTCTGCTTTTTTGTTCTAACATCGTCTACTTCCCCTTCTCACTGTGTGCTTGATTGAACAAATATTCGATGTATTTCTAGAACTATTCATCACCTATATATTGAGACGTTACATCAGAGGGTTTATCAAATGCTTTCCTGTTTGTCAGAATAGTCTGTTCAAAAGAAGACTGCAGAAAATCGTTTGAATTAAACCTGCCATGACATGAAGCATCTACTACGAATCCGGCTTGCAATGCATGCATGCCCACATCTTGCTCAAAAGTGACCGTGGGCAGCACGGTTCGGCCTGGTCAGATGCCCATATTCAGCAGGTATTTGGCGTGGGAGAAAGTACGCTCAAGCGAGTGCGCCAGCGATTGGTGGAGCAAGGACTCGCGGATACCCTGGAGCGGCGTCCCCAATCGCCGCGTCCAGAGAAGCGCATTCTCAATGGCCGGCATGAAGCCTACTTGATCGCACTGTCCTGTGGCGAAAAACCGCTGGGACGAGAGCGCTGGAGCGTGCGACTGCTGGCGCACAAAATGGTGGAAATCGGCTATGTCGAGAAAGAATTTGATAGTTTTCGCATCATATGTCCTTTCTTAAACAACTCCGTGTGTGCAAACCGAACATTCATCATCAGTATGCCATACAAATGGATAGAACAGTTTTTTCAGATGACAGCCAGGAGAATGTCTGCAGCTCCTCTCACTGGCTCACACGCTTATTCGTATCATGCGAACCATCAGTTCACATTACCATCCTGACGTCGCACAATAAAATGCTGCATGTTAGGATAGGTGAAGCAAGATACGACCGTGGCAACTGATGTAAAAAAACCTTGACCTTCACATTACGTTAAACTGTATACTCCCTATAAGCGCACGAACATTCCAGGCCACCAAAGCTGTGGGTGGCAGGAAACTCAGCGTCGTTTTTGGCAGTTGTTGTTTTCATTAGCAAACACATATAGGAGTCCCCATCATGAACATTACCGTCTTCGGAGCCTCTGGAGCTATTGGCAAGCATTTCATCGATCTCGCCACCATGCGTGGACATTCGATCCGGGCCATCTACCGAACCATGCCGCACGTTTCACCCGGTAGCCAGATCGAGATCCTGGTCAATCCTGATATATTCAATCCCGACTTCGTCACTCAGGCCATCTACGGTGCCGATGTGGTGATCACCACGCTGGGTCCCAACTTCGCCAGACACCATAATGCTCTAACCAAAATGATTTCGCCCCCCGACCTCCATCAGAGGATGGCTCGCACCCTCGTCAGGGCGATAAAGGATTCTGGCGCATCCCCCAGGGTGATCTCGGTCAGCACCGGAAGCATGGGGCCAGGCGACGCCACTATGGGTACTGGCCCACGCATACTGTTCGGCTTCTTTCGCACGTTCGTGGCTCGCAACCTGCGGCTCGTCGGGAGGGATCTCGGGGCTATGGAGAAGGTGCTTGCCGCCAGTGGGCTGGATTGGTATGCGGTGCGCCCGGTCAAGTTGACCAATGGCCCCCTCACCGAGTGTGTCCAGGCCAGCGATCATTTCGCTATGAAACCCATCTCCCGGGCCGATGTTGCCTGGTACATGCTCACGCTTGCCGAAGACCCCAGGACTCGGCAGCAGCGAGTGCCGATCCTCGTTCCCGCTCAGG
>DATGJV010000912.1:0-7877 GCA_035295005.1 Ktedonobacteraceae bacterium
GCGCATTCTCCACTAAATTGCGCAATACCACCTCTATGCGTCTTCGATCAACATAGACCAGTGGTACATTCTCCGGTATATGCACCTGTATAGAGTGGCGTTCTTCTCCCAGCATGGCTTGCTCAACTATCGCATCCAGGCGATGGAGAGACGGAGAGAGCTTGAGCGTTCCTGCTTCCAGTTGCGACATTTCGAGCAGACTTGTTACGAGGTCGGCCATACGATCACTCTCCTCGACAATGTGCCGGAGGAAGTCTTCCTGCAACGCATCATCCAGTTCCACATCGGTTGCCAGCAGACTGGTGGCGTACCCTTTAATGCTGGTGAGCGGGGTACGCAGTTCATGTGAGACAATTGCCAGCAGATTCTGCTTGATTTGCTCTGCCTCGTTTTGCTGCGTCACGTCACGGAATATCTTTCCCCGTCCGACGAGCTGGCCCGCCTGATCCAGTACCTGGAAGAGGCGTAAGCGGATATTGCGCCGGACAGGAACCAGCTGGCCGACTTGATTGTAGTAGCCGCGTACCTGGAATTCTACTACCTGTGGGCTGTTCCCGCAGGTAGCTTTGCGAACAGCTTCATGATATGCATCCGCGTCCTCTATCATTGCCAGCAGTTTTTCCTCTATCTGTGCGGCACTGTAAGCGTCATCTTGCAGAAGTTCATGTGGTGAGATGCCGACAAATTGGAAGAAGCCCTGGTTGGCATACATGATTTCTCCATCCGGTCGCTCCAACAACACCCCTTCATCCATGCTGCGCATGATTGCGTCCAGTGTGCGTAAACGAGTCTGGCTCTTCTCGTCGCTTTTGCGAAACAAGGTGTGTATTTCGTCTTCCATGATGGAAAATGCCCCGATAAGTTGCCCAATCTCATCAACGCGATGACGATCCTTTGCCAGCAAGTCGCCATCGGTGATTTTCTCCGTCTGGTTGGGTTTTATCATCGTCACGGCCTGTGCCAGTTTCGCGAGAGGGGCAACCATCCAGCCATGCAAGGCGAACCAGAAGAAGCTTGCTCCAACGAGGAGCGTCGCCAGCGCAATCAGCAGACTATTTTGAAAACTGGTGATCGCAGCGAATATGATATCCGTTGGACGTTGTACCACCACGGCCCAGCCTGTCTTTGCGACAGGCGAGTAGCTATACAACCAGTCCCGATTTTGCTCGTGGGCGATCACGTTGCCCTCTTTCCCTTGCAGAGCGTTATTTAAGCCTGGGAGGGTAGTTCGCAGGTCTGTCTGAAAAGGGACATGATCGGTGTTTGCGATGAGTTTGCCATTCTCGTCGAGAATCCAGATATGTACCTCGCCATCCGCCGTTAATCGCTGCTGCATCACTGCTACATACGAAGTCAGTTGTGCTATCTGGCTGCTTGATAACACGATGTGTTTGGAGGCAGGTGTCTTGATGTCGGACTCAACTTGCATCGCAATTGCTTGCGCGATAACCATATCGGTGCGCTGGAAATTTTGCTGCAAGGCGTCGCGCTGAAAGAAATACAACTCAACACCCCCCAGGAGCAAGGGGATAAGAAATAAGCCATAGAAGACAAGTAGCTGTAAAGCGATGTTTCGTTCGAGTATTTTCAGCATAACCATCCTTGCGAGAGCTAAAACACGAACTATTTTGTACTAGTATGCAGTATTCAGTGAGCTATTTCAAGCCCACGAATGAGCAAACAGAGGAGTGACAAAAATATTTATCTATTTGTTTATATCTTTCCTTGTATCGTTTACGGGATATTTACGCCTTGTGTCTATACTTATCCTAAGTGGCCCATCCCTTTACAGGTATTTCAAGCAATAGCTCTGCTTTTAGTAGGGAGAAAGGAGGATTGCAGTTAACTGGCGAGTTCCCTCTTGCACTTATTCATGCTTTTCCGTGTTACCCATGTTACATGATAGGACAGATAGTACATTGACCATGCAGGTCACTACTGGAGGAAATCATGGCGACTATTAACGAAGACACCCGGCGAAGACAAATGGGGCCGGTCATCTTTTCAAGTACCCTGGGAACAACCATTGAGTGGTACGACTTTTTCCTCTACGGCACAATGGCGGCGCTTGTGTTCCCTAAAGTCTTTTTCCCTGAGTCGAATCCGCTTGTCGGAACGCTCCTCTCCCTGTTTACATTCCTCGTCGGTTTTATTGCTCGTCCATTTGGTGGTGCGCTCTTTGGTCATCTGGGCGACCGCATCGGCCGGAAGTCCACACTGATTGCAACACTCTTGCTGATGGGCATTTCCACATTAATTATCGGCTTCTTGCCAGGCTATACCGCAATCGGTATCGCTGCGCCGCTTATCCTGGTGTTACTCCGGTTGGGGCAGGGTCTCGGTGTTGGTGGTGAGTGGGGTGGTTCGGTTCTGCTGGCTATGGAGTACGGCCACGGACGCCATCGCGGTTTCTGGGCCAGTTGGCCGCAGATGGGCGTGCCAATTGGACTGATTCTCTCGACCGTCGTGGTCAACATCGTCCAGGCATCTATGGGCAGCAGTTTTCTCAGCTGGGGTTGGCGTATCCCGTTTTTCCTCAGTGCGTTCCTCATCGTTATCGGTCTCTATATCCGCCTGCGCGTGATGGAGACGCCACTCTTCGCACGGGTCAAAGAGCAAAAGTTGGAGGCCAAAGCCCCTATTCTCGATGCGTTCCGGCACAGCACTCCCGAAATTCTGCTTAGCGCGGGCGCTCGATTTGCCGAGCAAGCACCGTTCTATCTCTTCACCGTCTTTGTGGTTACTTACGGTCTAGATAAGGTAGGGGTGGATAAGACACTGATTCTGAACGCCATCACCATTGGTGCCGTTGTGGAGCTTTTCACCATCCCGCTCTTCGGTTCTCTATCTGATCGCTTTGGACGACGAGCCTGGTATCTCGTCGGATGCGTTCTTATGGCAGCCTTTGCCTTCCCGTACTTCCTGCTGATGAATAGCGGTTCGTCTGGACTGTTCATCCTGGCCGTTGTTCTCTCACTTGCAGTTTTTCACGCCTGGGTATACGGGCCGCAAGCTGCTCTCATCGCGGAACGCTTCGGCACGAGGTCGCGCTATAGCGGTGCCTCGCTGGGTTATCAGCTTGCTGCTCCCTTTGCCGGTGGGCTTGCTCCAATTATCGCGGTATTGTTACTCAACGGGAAGAGTAGCCTCTCTGCCCTCGGCCTGTCGAAAGTCGTAGTCAATCTTGGCACTGCTGGTTCCTGGCAAGCCGTATCAATCTACATTCTTGTACTTGCTGCGATCTCGTTTGGCTCGGTACTTGGCCTAAAGGAATTGACCAGGGCCGATATCACAAATGTCGAGGCCAACAAGATCACTGAGAACGATGTCGTGCTGGCCGCGACCGACTAAGAGGGGCCAGAGTATTCATAAGGAGGTATTACCATTTCCATAAGCCGAAGGGCTTATGGAAATGGTAATACCTCCTTATGAATACTCTGGCCTTGCCATTAAACGGTTTGACTTATTGTGCTGGCTCTGATATAAACCTGCTATCAGTATACTGTTCGTTTTTTGCGAGGATACTTGAGGAAGGTCAATGACTGCTATTCGCGAGAAGACCACAAAGACCGCGGAGCGTCCCGTCACATTACGGACGATGCTGCCAATTATTAGCGCCAGTACGCTTGGTACATCCATCGAGTGGTTCGATTTCTTTTTCTATGGATTTCTCTCCGTCACAGTCTTTCCCGCTGTATTTTTTCCGAAACTCGCCCCGTTTGTGGGTATCCTCGCGTCGGTTAGCACCAATTTCATTGGCTTTGTGGCTCGCCCTCTGGGCGGGGCTTTCTTTGGCTGGTTCGGAGATCGCATTGGGCGGAAAGCAACACTGGTTGCCACTCTGCTACTTATGGGAAGCTCAACAATGTTGATGGGCATTTTACCTGGGTACGCGGCAATTGGCATCGCTGCTCCCTTGCTCCTCTCATTGTTACGTTTCCTGCAAGGTATAGCTGTCGGTGGAGAATGGGGCGGGTCGGTATTGTTGTCGCTGGAGTATGGCGATGATCGTCATCGCGGCTTCTGGACGAGTTGGCCGCAGGCAGGTGTTTCCATCGGCCTGACGCTTTCTGCGCTGGTTGTGCTGGTTTTCAGAAGTCTCTTTCCTGGCGACGCTTTCGACAGTATTGGATGGCGTATCCCGCTTTTCCAGAGTTCCGTCCTGCTGATTGTTGGCCTGTACATTCGCTTGCGCATCATGGAAACCCCCGTTTTCACCGCAGTGAAACAGGAGCAGCGCATCTCGAACGCTCCTCTGCTTGAGGTGGTACACTACCACTGGCGAGAGATTCTTCTCTGTATGCTCCTGCGCTCTGGCGAGACCGCACCTTTCTATATCTTCACCACCTTTGCCCTCTCGTATGCTGTGCAGGTTGCGCAAGTGAACACGACCTTACTGTACACCGGGCTGACACTCTCTTCACTGGTAGCGTTGGTCTCGATGCCGCTATCTGCTCTTATCTCTGACCATGTTGGGCGAAATCGCTGGTTTATGTGGGGTACTGCACTGATGGCGGGCTTTGCCTTTCCGTATTTCCTGCTTTTCCAGTCGAAGAATGCGGCGTTGATCCTCTTCGCGCTCCTTTTTTCAGTGGGTGTTTGTTTCCCCTGGCTATATGGGCCGGAAGCCGCGCTTATTGCCGAGCAATTTGGCCCCCGGCTCCGCTATAGTGGAGCGTCCCTGGGCTATCAACTGGCTTCGGTGACGGCAGGGGGTGCGGCACCAATTATCGCAACCTATGTGCTGCAAAATTACAAAACAATGGGCGGCGGCTTTGTTGCCTCGGCCCCTTCCTATTTGCTGATAGCCCTCTATATCATCTTCACATCCATCGTCTCATGTATCGCTGTCTACTTTCTCCGCGATTATACCAATCGCCCCACCGCCCCAGATGATGTGAGCGATGTATGATTTTATCTTCGGACAACATTCCCGTAGGAGTTACACTAAATCCTTTTGCGCGGGTGGATTGCCACTGTCATACGTTGACATGCATAGAAAAACGTGACTACATAGGTAACAGAAAAACGTGATAGGCAAAATAGCTATGCGGGGAACACGAATACCGTCACATTCCTCCCTTGACGGTCATGCAGTCTGATGGTATTGTTGTGGTATCCGCAATGTTACAGTGAAGTGACAATTTTTCGGAGGGCCTCAATGAGCGCAACGAAACCCAGGCTCACCAGATATCAGGTTGCCGCTATTCAATATGAATCCACGCCTGGTGCCAGAGAGCAGAACACCGGCGATTTGTTCAGGCTTGTTGAAGAGGCAGCACAACATGAAGCGCGTTTGATCGTTCTCCCTGAGATGGCAACAACTGGCTACTGTTGGGAATCGCGTGAGGAAATCGCGCCCCATGTCGAGCCAATTCCCGGCCCGACTACAGACCGCTTCCAGCAACTCGCCGCGCACTATGGTTGCTATATCGCCGTGAGCCTCCCAGAAGTTGACCCCGACACAAACATCTATTACAACAGCGTTGCCCTGCTTGGCCCCGAAGGTATTGTTGGCACCTACCGCAAAATTCATTCGTACATCTCGGAGCCGCGTTGGGCGCGTGACGGTGATATCGGTATGCCGGTATGGGAGACTCCACTGGGCCGCCTGACTCCTCTCATCTGTATGGACGCGGAATACTTTGAGGCGGCGCGGATACCCGCTCTGCATGGCGCGGACGTCATCCTGTTTCCCACGAACTGGCTGGATGATAAGTCTCCCAGCAGTTGTTGGATGGCGCGAGCGTTCGAGAATCGTGTCTACTTTATCGCCGCGAACCGCTATGGCCGCGAGCGCGGCATCCAGTTTAGCGGCGGCAGTTGCGTCCTCAACCCCGATGGTACCATCCAGTCCTACCTTGATAATGGCGAAGGCATCGTTTACGGCGAGGTTGACCTTGAGCAGTCCCACGATAAAAACTGGCATGCAGGGGCCCGATTTATCGCGCCCACCGCGACGAGCGCAAGCAATGTCGCGTCCCAATTTATCGCGCCCTCTCAAACATCTTCCCCGACGTTCCTTCAAACACTCCCGCCTGGCAATTGCCTCGCCGACCGCCGCCCTTCCGAGTACCTCACCCTCACCTCTAACTCCTACCTCTGGGAACCGCTCCGCTATCATAGTCTCTACCAGTTGAGCGAACTGCCACCCGGCCAGCTTTCATGCGTCGCCATTGTGCAGACGAATCTCGATGAAGTGCGTGCTTTGCCGGGTATGGAGCAGGTGCAGGCGTGGCGTAGCATGATCGAGGGCCTGATCAACGACCATACTCCAGCTCGCCCAGATGTCCTGGTCCTGCCCGAATTGACCATACCGGGTCCCGTGCCGTCTCAACAGCAATCCGATCAACTCAACCTGCCAGTCCAGGCCGTCATGCGTAACCATTTTCGCAATGGAGCTATTCAAATTCCGGGGCCTGAGACGAATGCACTGGTAGAACTGGCGAAAGAGTTTCAGATAAGCATTGTGCTTGGCGTCGCCGAACGCGACGAACAAACGACCACAAACGGAGAACCGACATACTATAACACCGTTTTGCTGATTGACCCGGAGGGCATTTACGGCACGTACCGCAAACTGCATCTCACAACCCTTGATCGTTTGTGGGCCAGTCCAGGTAATCTCGGTCTGCCAACGTTCGATACACCCACGGGACGTATTGGCCTGGCAACCGGCTACGATGTGCTGTTTCCAGAAACGTTGCGCATCCTGGCTGGTAAGGGAGCCGATCTTGTCTGTGCGCCCGCACTGTTGAATTTCCCAGACCCCATCGGCCTGGGACCAACAACGATACGGTATGACAGACCCGTCGCACCCGACGAATATGATCCGACGCACTTTCTTATCTGGCGCGTGCGTGCCGCCGAACACCATGTCTACCTCGCGCTTGCCAACTGGAGTAGCGCGTGGAATGGCATACACGCCAATGGCTATAGCGGCATCTTTTCGCCCACACGCGAGATCTATCCCTTAAAAGAGGTCATTGCCGACGAGGGTGAATTGACGTTGACCATGATGACGATTGACACACGAGAGCAGCGCACCGGACGCCGCTCATCCACGCAACCGCTGACTTACGCGCCCGGTGATGTCCTCGGCTCGCTTACCGGCGAACTGGACTACGATATTCGTGATAGTATTCCCGGCAACGTAGTACGCAGCAAACCCTTGTTGCGCAAACGCCAGCCGTTCTGGTATCTTGACCTTGTCAAAACCCGCCTGCCCGACAATTAATTCGGCAACGATGAAATCTGTAGGGGCCCGATTTATCGCGCCCACCGCGACGAGCGCAGCAATGTCGAGTCCTATCCGGGCAACCCATCAGTTAATGAGAAGGAGACACATTGTATGAGATTGGCTGACAAAGTAGCGATCATTACCGGCTCAGCAGGAGGTATGGGCAGAGCCGCCGCCGAACTTTTCGCGAGTGAAGGCGCGAGTATCGTCGTGACCGATGTGGCGGCCAAGGAAGGCGAGGAGACGGTGAGCGCGATTCGCGATGCTGGCGGGAACGCCATTTTTGTTCAGACCAACGTTGCCATAGAAGAGGAAGTCCGGCACATGGTCAATGTGGCCGTGGAGACCTTCGGTCATGTTGATATCCTCTACAACAACGCCGGCATCATGCCTGGCGACGATGGCAGTGTCACCGATATCACCGAAGTCACCTGGGACCGCATTATGGATATCAACCTCAAAAGCGCGTTTCTCTGCTCCAAATACACCATTCCCCATATGATGAAGCAAGGCAAAGGCTCCATCATCAATGTTGCCTCCTTCGTCGCCTTTATGGGCTGTACCGTGCCGCAGGATGCTTATACCGCTTCAAAAGGCGGTATGCTCGCGCTCACCAAATCGTTCGCGGTACAATACG
>DATGJV010000913.1:0-2023 GCA_035295005.1 Ktedonobacteraceae bacterium
CTCCGCGTATTCGATGGCGGGCGACAGGATGGTTTCCACGGGCAGCGATCCGAAACGACCCAACGCCTCGAACCAGCCATCAACCGCACCCGGCACATTGATGGCAAGCGGGCCGCGCTCCGGGATACTCTGCATTCCTTGCCCGGCAAAGTATTCTGGTCGCATCCCCTGCGGAGCGCGCCCGCTGCCATTGAGCGCGTACAGTTTCCGCGACTTCTCATGCCAGATGAGCATGAAGATATCGCCACCGGCGGAACAGGTGGACGGGTAGGCCACCGTCATAGTGGCATTAGCAGCAATGGCTGCGTCTATAGCATTGCCCCCTTGCATCAGTATGCGTATACCCGCCTGAGTAGCAAAGTAATTGGCGCAGGCAACCATACCGCGAGAGGCATAAACAGGCTGTTCGGAGAGCATAGCAGAAGACTCCATTTCCTTTTGGATGGAGGGAACCAACCATTCAAATGTTATGCATCAACCGTATTATAGCATAAGACTGACACATGCGAGCGGCAATAGCAGGATTGGTCATGACCAATCCTGCTATTGCCGCTCGCATGTGTCAGTTATGGCTTTTTAATCTGGCTTTCCGCCACTTCTTTGACGCGCTGTACAGCGTCTTTATGACAGATCAAGGTTTTATCCGCCATCTCCACCACAATCACATCTTCGAGGCCGATGGTGAAGACCTGGCGATCTGTATTGTTGTAAACAAAGACGTTCTGGCTATTCAGGTTGACATGATGCCCAACACTGCGCACAAGGTAATCGTCCGCGTCAAACAGCGAGGCATATTGCTCCCAGTTGCCAACATCGTTCCAATCGATATCGACGGGAATCACGACGAGATTGCTGGTCTTCTCCAACACGCCGTAATCGATGGAAATGCTTTGCAGCGTAGGCCACAGTTCATTGAGAACGGCGCGACCCTGCTCGGTTCCCATCGCCTCTACAATGGTGTCAATTTTACGCGCCAATTCAGGCAGATGCTGGCGCAGTTCCGCCAGGATAGTCTCAACCTTCCAGATGAACATGCCGCTATTCCAGACGTAATGCCCATCCTCCAGGTAGCCTTTAGCGGTAGCGAGGTTGGGCTTCTCCACAAAACGCTCGCCACGAAACGCCTGGTGATCGAACCCTTCCGCGAGCGGCTCTGCGTAACGAATATAGCCAAAGCCGGTTTCGGGCGCGGTTGGGCGAATGCCCAGCGTGACAAGATGGCCCTGCTCGGCCAGCTTGCCTGCCAACCGCAAGGCCGAATTAAACGCCTCAATGTTGCGAATCACATGATCCGCCGTGACGACCATCATGATCGCTTGCGCGTCCTCGCGCGCGATGGTTGTGGCAGCCCAGGCAATGGCGGCGGAGGTGTTGCGCCCCATCGGCTCCCCCAAAATGTGTAATGGCGGCACCGACGGCAAGTGTTCATGCACAAGCTCGGCCATACTACGCCCGGTCACGACCCACGCATGTTCAGGCGACACCACTGGCTCGATACGCGCCAGCGATTCCTGTATCATGCTGCGCCCATTGGGCAGAGGCAAAAACTGTTTGGGGAAAGCAGGTGTACTGAGCGGCCACAGGCGCGTCCCACTCCCTCCGGCGAGGATAACTGCGTTGAGATGTTCCATATCTATCTCTCTAAGACCTCACTGTCAACGAATTTTCATGTACATCGTACATTTTATTGTAGCCGAATTGTATAGGGCTTAGCTTGTTGTGTCAATCAATGCGAAAAGCATGAAGACATTTGGCTTAGTTTTCCTCTAAAATATTGCGTTTCTGTACCACCGTAATTATACTGAACAAAATCATCATATGTGGAGGAATCAATGCGGAAATACTGGTCTCTCAACAAAATAATGCTCTATTTTGTTCTGGCATTCTCGCTAGTCGCCTGTGGGGGAAACGCAGGAGCAAGAACAACTCCAAAAGCAACTGCAACTCAAGACACGACCAATAACCAGCCAGGAACAGGGCCAAAGGGTCTGCCTCTTTACTGTCCGACATCGGTGACAATAGA
>DATGJV010000914.1:0-4334 GCA_035295005.1 Ktedonobacteraceae bacterium
CAAGCGTACATTGACTGTCGTCTGTGTCAGCGTGGAACTACCCGCGTGTTGTACCACCAGCATTACCGGTAATGTAGCGCTGGGATTCGTATTCTTATCAGCCGCAATCGCGTTGCCGACTACCGTCTGCAAATCAGAAAACAACGGTACTGACTGATTATTTGCCGAAACAATCGTATCGCCGGGCCGCAATCCAGCCGCCGCCGCCGGTGATCCCGCTACGACTTTCCCTATGACATCCGGGTAGGTCGGTTCGCCAAGACTATAGGCAACGGTGAACAATAGCATTGCCAGGATGAAGTTCATTGTTACACCGGCAACCAGCACGATCAGGCGTTTGCCTGCCGACTTGGCGGCAAAACTCTGCTCATCATAGCGGCCATTTTCATCGTGCATATCGCCATTTTCGCCGGGCATACGCACAAAGCCACCGATAGGTATAAAGTTCAGCGAATAGATGGTATGATTGGCAGCGGGTTTATCGCTCAATGAGCTTATACCACCGCTTGTGCCGCTAAATGGCGTCTGTTTCTGACCAATATAATCATCGGTTTCATCGCGCCGGCCGCCGAGCCAGATGACCTCCCAGCCCCCTTGCTCTCGTTTGCGTACACCGACTATACGCGGCGGAAAGCCCAGGCCAAATTCCTCAACACGAATACCCGCCCACTTTGCCGTAATAAAGTGACCAAATTCATGCACTAGCACAAGGAGACCGAAAACCGGAATGGCAGCTAACAGGTACCAGTTATTCATCTATATTTCCCTCATTGTTGATAACACAGAACGGCGCTGATACATTTCCTTTGTCGCTCGACGCGCCCAATCACACGTCTCAAGAATGGTAGCAACATCTGGATTGGTCTCGACTGTATGTTGCTCCAACACTCTCTCAATCAATTCCGCGATATCCAACAGTCCAATTTTCCCGGCCATAAACAACGCTACCGCCTCTTCATCGGCCCCTACCAGCACACACGGATAGGTTCCACCACGACGCGCTGCCTCTCGCGCCAATCTATAGCAAGGGAAACGCGCTACATCCAACTCCTCAAAATTCAGACGTGCCACGTCAGCCCAATGTAACGGGCGTATTAAACCCGTCTGCGCCGTGTCCAATCGCTCAGGGTAACTTAACGCATTCAAGATGGGCAAATGCATACTCGGCAGGCTTGCCTGCATCTTGATCGAGCCATCTATAAATTCAACCATCGAGTGGATGATGCTTTCAGGCTGCACCACAACCTCAATACGCTCATAAGGAATGTCAAAGAGCCAGTGCGCCTCGATCACTTCCAATCCTTTATTCATCAGTGTGGACGAATCTATGGTGATCTTTGGCCCCATCTGCCATGTCGGGTGCGCTAACGCTTGCTCGACAGTTACATTGCGCTGCTCTTCCAACGCCATGTGCCGGAATGGGCCACCGGACGCGGTAAGCAACAAACGCCGGATATCTTGCGGACGTTCGCCGCGCAGGCACTGCCACAGGGCGCTGTGTTCGCTATCCACCGGATAGATTGGCACACCTGCCTTGCGTGCCGCTGCCATGACAAGGTGGCCCGCCATGACCAGCGTCTCTTTATTCGCCAGCGCAATGGTCTTGCCCGCCGTAATCGCCGCTAGAGTTGGGCGCAATCCGACCAGGCCGGACATGGCGGCTACCACTATATCGGCATCAACATTGGTCGCAACCGCTAATAGCCCATCTTCTCCCAACGCCACATGTGGAAACGCTGCCCGTGCCGCCTGCTCAACACCTGGAGTATCGGCATAACACGCCACCACCTCCGGCTGAAATTCTTGCACCTGCTGCGCTAAACGTTCAACATTGCTTCGTGCCGCTAACGCGACTATCTTAAATTGCTCCGGGAAGCTCCGCACGACATCCAGCGTCTGCTGACCTATCGAACCAGTACTACCCAGCAATGCTATTCGTATCGGATATTTGTTCATCATTTTTTACATAGACCTCATATCAATTATAGCATGCTGATGGGGGATACACTCAACCACTATCTCTAAAATCTGGCACATTGCTGCGCTCGTACCAGGTGGGTGCGCTCAAGCGGACCCCTACAGAAACGGACTGGCACATTGCTGCGCTCGTGCCAGGTGGGTGCGCTCAAGCGGACCCCTACAGTAGACCCCTACAATCCTACGCATAACGCAAAGAAATAGACCACTATTACGGCGAACAGCAGACTATCCACGCGGTCGAGCAGACCTCCATGTCCTGGCATGAATTGACCACTGTCTTTGACATGCATCTGCCGCTTGATGAGCGATTCGGCTAAATCACCCAGGACTGCTGCGATGCCAAGCAGGATGCCCAGCACAATCGCCAGATA
Source organism: Ktedonobacteraceae bacterium (assembly GCA_035295005.1). GTDB lineage: Bacteria > Chloroflexota > Ktedonobacteria > Ktedonobacterales > Ktedonobacteraceae > DATGJV01. The sequence goes on from DATGJV010000914.1 coordinate 2,352, forward strand.
CCAGGGAACACCCAGAGGTTTGACGGTCAGAACAAGGGCAGCCACAATCGAAAGGACAAATCCTCCAATCACTCCCTCCCAGGATTTCGCGGGGCTGATGCGTGGCGAGAGCTTGTGACGCCCAAAGGAGCGCCCTGTGAAGAACGCCGCGGCATCAAATCCCCAGACACCCAGTAAGACGATCAGTAGCCACCATGTTCCCCGTGGTAGATACACCCACGTACCGCTAAAACCTTGCCACACGCTCGCTTCATAGCCGCGTAACAACAGGAAAAAACTCATAGGAAAACCAGTATACACCGCGATAGCGAACGTCAGCGACCAATCTACCAGAGTACCATCGAGATTCTGCCGAAAAAAGAGCCAGGGGAACGAAGCAAGCAGCGTTGCGCTGAACCCAATCTCCAGTATGAGGGATTGTTGTCGCGGAAACATTGCGGCTATAAGAATAAGAACGCCCAGGGCCAGGCTCAGCAGAATGATGGGATGATAGCCGGAATGAAGCATCATATTATGCAATTCATAGGTTGATATGACGACAACTATTACAGTTGCCGCAAAAGCCCACCACCCACCAAACCAGACAAAGGTCAGGACAATGGGTATCGCGATCAGGGCCGTAAACCATCGTAGACCAACAGCCGATGGGGGTCTGTTGGCCTTCTTTGGAGTATCTGATTGTGGATTATCTTCAGTTGCGCGTTGCAAGCGACTATTCCCCCTGCGCGACAGCAGTGGAAGGAACAGAGAGGCGACCAAATCGCCGTTGTCGCGAATAATAGCTTTCTAATGCAGCCTGCAAGTCTTCCCGGCCAAAATCAGGCCATAAGGTCGGCGTTGCATAATATTCGCTATACGCTGATTGCCATAACAGGAAGTTGCTGACTCGCATTTCCCCTGCTGTGCGAATAACCATATCCGGGTCGGGCAAATCGCGAGTATAGAGGTAGGAACTGATCAACTCTTCTGTAATGGTATCCGGGTTCCGTCCATCAGCGATAATCTGGCGTATCGCGTCTACCAATTCGGCTCGCCCACCGTAATTAAAACAGACGTTGAGACCAATGCGGGTATTATTGCGCGTCAGTTCGATGGAATCCCGCACGGCCCGCTGGATATCAGGAGAGAGGTCCTGTAAACGACCAAGATGGCGCAGACGCACCCCATCACGATGTAACTTCTCCAGGTCCGAGCGGATAGTCTCCCAGAAGAGACGCATCAACCCATCCACTTCCGCACGGGGACGCCCCCAGTTCTCGGTTGAAAAAGCATACACACTGAGCATTTCTATATTCTCATCAGACGCCAATTCTACTACGCGGCGCAACGCTGTCACGCCTGCTTTATGTCCAGCCAGGCGAGGCAAGTGGCGTTTCGTCGCCCAACGTCCATTACCATCCATAATAATGGCGAGATGGCGCAATTGATGGGTATGTCGCTCTTGCTCGGACGCAATAGATTGCGCTTGCGCGTTCTTTTTCCCCTGTGATGAGGGAAAAAGATGTTGTATCCTGGTCAACGTTAGACCTCCAGAATCTCCAGTTCCTTAGTTTTCCCGACTTTCTCCATCTCATCAATGAAGCGGTCGGTGAGCTTCTGTAGCCGCTCTGCGCTACGTTTCAGCTCGTCCTCGGAAATTTCCTTCTTTTTCTCACGGTCGCGAAGCTTATCATTGGCATCACGACGAATGTTGCGAATGGCAACTTTATGTTCATCCATCTTCTTATGGAGTGTTTTCACCATGTCGCGCCGCCGCTCCTCGGTGAGCGGGGGAACATTCAGGCGAATGACCTGTCCATCGTTATTTGGATTGATTCCCAGGTCAGATTTCTGAATCGCCTTCTCAATATCTGTGAGCAGTCTACGCTCGTATGGCTGAATCACGATGAGCCGGGCTTCAGGAACACTAATCTGAGATACCTGGTTGATCGGCGTGGGCGCTCCGTAATAGTCAACGTTTATACGCTCGACCAGTGCGGAACT
>DATGJV010000915.1:0-4214 GCA_035295005.1 Ktedonobacteraceae bacterium
TGCGCTCATTCCCCTGGTGACCGTGATTGGGCTCTCCTTCGGCTTAATCATCACCGGTGCCTTCTTCATTGAAAACATTTTCAATATTCCGGGTATCGCGCAAATTTCGATCTCCTCCATCACCGACCGCGACTATCCCGTCATTCAAGCTACCACAGTTCTGCTGGCAGTCGCCGTGGTGCTGGGCAACCTGTTATCGGACATCCTCTATACCGTGGTTGACCCACGCATTAAAATCCAATAGGAACGGAGCAGGCAATGGACACAACAGAAAAGAATTCGGAACTCCAGAATCAGTCAATGATGATGGCTAATGTTCCTATCAATCCAGAATTGATAGACATCACCGATGGCGTTATGCAAATACCTTTGACCATTGATGGCACCTCCGGCCAGGATAAGGGGACACCTGGTAAGTCGCTGACGCCGTTACAAGACTCGCTGCGCCGCTTGCGCCGGGATAAACGAGCGATGATCAGCCTGGGAGCGATCATCTTCTTTATTCTCATTCCCACCTTTGGCCCCTTCATCTACCAGCATATCGGGGGTGCCTACAACAGTCCCATCAACGGCGTGATTGGCCCGGGTCTGTATCATGGCCCCTTCCACCTGGAATCTACCCGGCAAGATGAGTTGCCCTCAGCCCAGTACTGGCTGGGCACCGACTCGGTGGGACGTGACCAACTGGCGCGTTTGATGCAAGGCATGCTCATCTCGCTGACGGTAGCCTTACTCGTGGAGGTGGTGGATGTCGGGCTCGGCGTGACAGTCGGCGTGCTGGCGGGCTACTATGGCGGCTGGATCGACCAGTTGCTGGCCCGCTTCACCGACATCATGTTCGCCTTCCCCGGTCTGCTCTTCGCCATTTTGTTGACCGGCATCTTCGGCCAGGAGGTGGACACCGCCTTAGCGGGCGTGCCCATCATCGGTCCCAACGGCAACGCGCGTCTGGCGCTGGTCTCCCTGGCGCTGGCCTTTACGGCGTGGCCGCTGATGGCGCGCTATGTGCGTGGGCAAACCCTGCAACTCAAAGAGCAACAATTCGTGGAGGCGGCTCGCACCTCCGGCACGCGCAACACGCGCATCATCTTGCGCCACATCGTGCCCAACCTGTTCAGCATTGTGGTGGTGGCCTCCACCCTCAACATTGCCAACACCGTCATTGGCGAGGCCGGCCTCAGTCTGCTGGGTCTGGGCGTGCAACAACCGGGCTCCAGTCTGGGCTTGATGATTTCCGATGCCAGTAATGGCATCAATGTCCATCCCTGGGAGGTGTTGCTGCCTTCCATTGTCTTAACCATTATCGTGCTGGCGTTCTCCTTCCTGGGTGATGGTTTACGCGACGCCTTTGACCCTCGATCGAAAGATTAGCAACAACAAAAAAAGCAAAGAGAAACATCCTGTCTGCCAACTCATAATATCGGCCACCTGACAGGATGTTTCTCTTTGCTCTTGTGTCCAACAGGTTGCAAGCACATTTGCAGAGGGAGTATAATAGTCAGGGTTTGCAAAAGTTCAACATAGAGCAATTGGTGAAACACTTTTGGAGATAGATAGCCATTACCCATCTTCCGCATTTGTACAGGACTTATATACCCGCATGCTAATAATGCGCATTGTGGATGAATACACCTGTTCACTACATCGGCAGGGGCATATTGGGTTTATTGCATCTTGTCGCGGCCACGAGGCAGCGCAAGTGGGAAGCGCGGTTTGTATCGAAGTTGGCAAAGATTTTACGCTTCCCTATTACCGTGACCTGGGGGTCATCTTAACGATTGGCATGACGCCCTACGAAATTTTTCGCGCCGCTATCCAGTCTCATAGAAAACAAACACATTCAGGGGGGATGCCTGGGCCAGCTCAGGAAGCTCAACCGGGCCATCAATGGAGATATCGCAAGCACAATATGGTAGCAGGAGCTGCACCTGTTGCCACTCAAATTCTTCACGCTGCGGGCATTGCGTTTGCCAGCAAATTACGTAAAGCCTCCGTCGTGACTATTGCCTATTGTGGTGACGATGCTATCACAGAACCCGATTTCCTTGAAGGCATCACCTTTTCCGCGCAGCATTCACTTCCCGCGATCTATATTTGTGAGCGGGCTATTTCCTATAGCCATGAATATACACAACCTGACACCTCTCCATTGCAATCAATGGGCCTTCCGACTGACATTGACTATTATTGTATAGACGGTTCTGATGTTATCGCCGTGCATAGTGCCATGCGTGCCGCAATGCAGCATACTCGCGCCGGACTCGGCCCTGTGATATTAGAGATACAGGTTTGCCGTGACAGTGAAAATGAGCCTGTCACTTCCACTCAATCCAGTCAGCACGATCCCTTGTTGCATTGCCAGAGCTATCTGGAAGAACACGAAATATGGGATGAGGCATGGGCCATTCAATTACGTGAACGCATCATCAGGGAGGTTGAGCAAGCTATGCAGGATGCGTTGAGGGACGGGTGATTTTATATTTGCCTTAGACCGCGCTCATTGCTGATGCTCGTCTAATCCCTGGTCCTCTTCCGTACTTGTGCGCTGGGCGCGGAGGATAGCGGTTGATTGGTGGAGGAGCGCATCTTCAATACGTTGGCGGTGTTTGGGTAAGATTTTCGTGGGAAGTTCGGTGGGGTCAAAGTAGCGACATTCGAGGCTTTCTTCCGTGGCAATCGGAGTGCCGCCTTTTACGTAGCAGCGAAAGGTGAGGACAATCTCCTGCTTTTGTGGCTTTGAATAGACACCGACCAGTTGCCCGACCTCGACTTCCAGCCCTGTCTCTTCGCTCACTTCACGGCAAAGTGCCTCGTCTACCGTTTCTCCTACCTCCATACCGCCGCCCGGCAAGTTCCACCACTCGATATCACGCCGGAGAGCCAGGAGAATGCGTTCGCTGTCAAATATCAGCGCGGAGACGGCAACCCGAAATTGCGCCGATTCCCCGGAAACGTCTGCAATCGCTGATTCATCGGTCATAACAAAATCTCCACGGTCTGGTTCCTGTTATTCATTGCCCTCCTAACACCTCATAACTGATAGACGGAGTAAGCCGTGTCATGTAAAATGCGCTGCGCGATAAGGTATGCTTGCTCCTCATCTATTTCATCGGCATCTATCATCTCAGTAAGTACCTGTGCTATCACGCTGCGTCCACGAACCGCACCGAGCCAGTGCATTTCGGGAAGATGAATACCATCAGTGCTGAACATCAATTTACTGGCGGGTGCAACACTGATAGCTTGCCGTGTACATGCCAGCATCTCCAGTTTATCCAGAAAGGGAATAGTGTACGACAGGTCAAAATAGACGTGTGGGTAGACTGCTGCGAGGTATGCACCCAGTTGCGTGTAGGGATAACTTTCGTGCAGCAGGACTATCGGCATTGTGTAATAATCGCGCCGCTCCATCACCTCGCGCAATTGCAAAGGATTTCCCAGGCGCATATCCGTGTCACTATCACCGTAGCCAGTATGAAACTGTACCGGTAGCTGTTGTTCTGCGGCATGCTGGAAAGCGACGTGCAGCAGGTAATCTATCAACGGCTTGTGGGCGATACGTAGATATCCCTGTTCAATGGCCTCTTCCCGTGCCGCTGCGAAAGAAGCGACCGCTTCGTCTTTTTTCCACTCGGCGATATTCAATCCCGTGCGATAAGCTACGATGCTTTTGAGCGCACAGAAGCCATACTCGCGTGCATGACTGACTTCCGTTGAGTAGTGTTCCAGCACAGCGTCAAAGTCATCATGCTCAAGGATGAGTTGTTGCATGAGCGTTTCCAGCCGCAACATTTTAGCGGCGCGGCAATGCCCCAGTTGGCCCATGCGTTCCGGTGAGTAACACTCCGAACTCAATGGGTAGGCTGGGTCAAGCACGAATGTATCAATGTTTGCCGCCCGGTAAAGGTGTTCCAACAATACATCGGAAGCCATGCTATTGCGTGCAGTCAGTACATCCTCTTCGGTATGCGCACAGCCATAGAACGTCGCTAACTGATGAAGCGCCCAGAGGTAGTACACGCTATTCGCGATGTGACTTTCCGCGAAGCCGGGGTCGCCTGCTTCGGTGAAATAACCACGAAATTGTATCGCATCCAGGTGCTGATTGAGCAAGACGGGATGGCAGTGATTGTCAACGACGGGAATAGTGGTCAGATCAAGCATTGTTGTTCCTCAACTTTAACGAATAGTTAGTCGTTCCGGGCAGGTAGTGT
>DATGJV010000916.1:0-2863 GCA_035295005.1 Ktedonobacteraceae bacterium
AGAAGCCGTTACATCGGTGCGATTGCCTGCCACTGACGCAAAGGGTGCGACAGAGGCAGTGTTTGTGCCGGTGGCAACGAAGACATTGCCTTCGTTGAAGGAGATACCGTTGAGCCAGACAAAGGCTATGACCGTGGGGCGGCAAGCAGGTGTTTTTCTGCTGATTGACCACAATTCCATCTCACGCCGTCATGCCGAGCTACGTTACGCCAACGGGCAATACGTCCTGCATGATCTCGGCAGCACAAACGGTACTCGTATCAATGATGTGCAACTGGCACAGAACAGCGCCGCTATTCTCCAGCACAATGATCGTGTTAGTTTTGGTAAAGATATTGCGTTCACTTTCCAATTGCGTCCGACTGGCAAATCTGACCACAGCCTGTCCGGGGGACAGGTAATAGCGGAGTCAATGCATACCACTAACCTGACGCTGCACTCCTTGAAGACAGGCTTTTTCGATCCTGCCGCGCTCGCTCAGGCACAGCCACAAAATGTCGCGCAACCTGTTCTCAATGCCGACGGTTCGCTCTTATTGCCCGGAGCCAGCAGTGTTATTCCCGCCAGTACCGTCGCCACACTGGAAAAGTCAGCGTCCCTCATTGTAGTGGCAATAGATGGGAAACCACAGGTCTTCCGACTTGAATCCGGCAAACGAGCTACGATTGGGCGCGATAAGAAAAACACAATTGTGCTTGCCGATGCCGCCATCTCGCGTTTTCATGCCGAAGTTTACCCTGGGCCAGAAGGCTTCTATATCAATGATACGGGCAGTAGCAACGGTACCAGTATCAATCACACCAGAATCGGCAATCCCTATCATCTCACGCATGGCGATACCATTGCTATCGGCAGTAATACCATCTATTTTCTGGCACCTGCGGAGGCTGATCAATCGGCGATGGGCGCGGTCAAACGGCCCCTACAAAGAATATAAGGAGGGAAAGCCTCATGACAATACAGCCATCAAAGAAAGCGCCCATTGTGGTGGGTCTTGAGCATCGCGGGAATCTGCGGCCTTTTACAGAGGAGGAGGTGCGCTTCGAAATTGACATGTGCATTGGTTGCGACCGATGTATGCGTGCCTGCCCCGTTCCACTCTCGGCGCAAGTTTCTATCGCCGATTTGAACCGCGCCACAATTTCTGATGTGATCGCGCCGCACGTAGCACGCTTCACCGATGAATGTGTGATGTGCGGCTCGTGCGTTCCCGTTTGCCCCGTTGATAACCATCGCGATCTGCTCATGCTCTCACTCAAGCAGCGCCTGGGCATTTCGTGGGACGGCAATGTGGATATGAGCCGTGTGCTGCATTACCTGCCCGCAGGCTGGAATACGCAGTTGCTCATCAGTCGCCTGCGCGAACTGCCGATGTTCAGCGATCCGCAACTCGTGCCGGAGAATTACTTGCTCCATTTTGTAGCGACTTCTAAGCTGCTCACGTTGCTCCCCGGCTCGGTAGTATTACGCGAGGGAGAATTTGGACGCGATATGTACTTCATTCTAGAGGGGCGTTTTGAACTCTCGACGCAGGGCAGCAACGGTGAAGCGTTGCCGGTCGCTGTCTTACGTCGCGGGGAATATATGGGTGAGCAAGGTATGCTCACCGGACAGCAACGTAACGCGACCGCTCGCGCTCAAACATCTGCCGTGGTGCTGGAAGTGCCTGAGCAGGTGATGCAGCGATTGATGGAGATTGTTCCCGCCGTGCGCACCTTTTTTGACCGCTTGCATACGATGCGCTCTATCGAAGCAACCTTGAAACGCATGGCGCTCTTCCAGGGTATAGCCGATGGCGATATCCAGCGCATCGCCGAGCAGACGCAGGTGCGGCGCTATGACCGCGACGAGCAATTATTCAGCGAAGACAACAGGCTGCGACGCAGGCAAACCGGGGAAACAGGGCAACCAGCACGTGAATCGCTGCATCTATTATTGGAAGGGTTCGTAAAAGTCTCGCGACGCACACAGGGGGGAACGGAACAGGCGAAAAGTGACGAGCGCATCATCGCCTATCGCCAGGGTGGGGATTACTTCGTGGGTGGACTTGATCTGCTGGGCGATGGGCACGCCGTGACAGTAACGGCTATCAACCGGGCGAGCGCGGCGGAGGTGCCGCGCCCGGCCCTACTGGCGCTTTTCAACCGCTATCCAGAGGTGGCCCAACGCTTTCAAATGCGCCTGCAACAGTATCGAGACGCGGCTGTCGCGGCGCAAACAAGTATTCAGGCTCCACTTGCGGAGCAAGCTCACGGTCAAGCTGGTCAGGCAAGACAGGATAGGCAAGGCGACGAGGGCGCGATAAATCGGGCCAACCAGGGCGCGATGAATTGGGCCAATCAGGGCGCGATAAATCGGGCCCCTACAGATGCGGAGGCTCGCGCAGGTTTACGCGCTCTCGTCGGCGGCGGTGTGGTCGAAGGTACGGAGGTGCTGGTAATCAATCTGGAAAAGTGCATTCACTGCAACGAGTGCGAAGAGGCATGCGCCCGGCGGCATGGTCACTCCCGCATGAACCGCAAGGGCATGGTCGTTGGCAACATCACCATCGCTACAGCTTGCCGTCAATGCCAGGACCCGGTCTGCATGCTCTGTAGCCGCGCTGGTATTGCTCGCCGTCCCAGTGGTGAGGTCTATATCACGGAGAGTTGTATTGGCTGTGGCATCTGCGCCGAACGCTGCCCCTACGATAACATCAAAATCATGACGCTGGAAGATGAGGATGAACAACCGGATAGCTGGCAGAAGTTCAGCGGCTTCTTCCGCAAAGGAAGCGGCAAAGAACGGGGACGTAAACTCCTCCCTATGGCGGGGATTGCCGCGCCAGGGCGCGATTATTCCCTCTCCCCCGGAGAGGGTGCGG
>DATGJV010000917.1:0-3499 GCA_035295005.1 Ktedonobacteraceae bacterium
CCAGTTGGCGGTGGAGGCGGTGACATGATTGGAACCGCGCCGACGGGCGGGGCCAGCAGCAAGTCTTCATCTTGCTCCGGGATGGGTGTCGGCTCGGCCCGCCTGGGTCGGGTCGTTTCTGTTTGCGTAGTCTCCTTGCTGTCAGATGAACCAGGTGAGCCAGGAATCTTGTCAACCAGTGTGCGAAACTCTAGCTCGCGGAAAATCGCCAGCAGGTCATCGCGGTGTATTTGTCCCTTGCGACAGGCTTCCAGGTCGAGTTGGACGGGAACATCCAGTACAATGGTTGCCAGGAATTTAGATTCGCGTGCCTGATCGGCCATATCGCGCAACAGGCGCTGCTCTTTTGGCGTGAGTTCGTCAACGTGCGCGAGGATACCTTCCAGATCGCCGTATTGATTGATCAGTTTGGTGGCGGTTTTTTCGCCGATGCCGGGAACGCCAGGGATATTATCGGATTTGTCGCCGACCAGACCCTTGAAATCGGGCAGTTTTTTGGGCAGGAGGCCATAGCGTGCTTCGACGGCGGGAATGTCGTATTCGGTGACATCAGTGATGCCGCGCTTAGCTGCCATGACCATCACATGCTCATTGACGAGTTGTAGTGTATCCATGTCGCCAGTGAGGATAACAGAGTTTATACCTTCTTGTACCGCCTGTACGGAGAGCGTGCCGATAACGTCATCGGCCTCGAAGCCATCTTTTTCATAGATGGGGATACCGAAAGCCTGTACTACTTGACGGATTCGGCCAAATTGCGGCCTCATGTTATCGGGAAGCGTGGGTCGGTGTGCTTTGTACTGAACATATTGTTGATGACGAAAGGTGGGTGTTGGACGATCAAAGGTCATCGCGATATAATCGGGTTGAATATCGCCCAGTGCTTTGAGCAACATGGTGGTAAAGCCATAGGTTGCGTTGACCGGCTCGCCGCTTTTCGTGGTCAGTTCCTCCGGTATCGCGTGGAACGCCCGGTGTATCATTGCGTTACCATCTATGATCATCAGGACTTTTCGTTTGGTCTGGTCTGTTTGTTCTACTCGTTCCATTTGTTTTGTATCTTCTGCCATTCTGTTCAAATCCTTTGTTAAGCCAGTACGCGATAGGTGCCTTGCGAGCCACCTTCCCAGACGCACAGGCTGGCACTTGATGGACCATTGGTGGGAATATTTACCATTGCGAATATCAGCTGCGAGACATCGCGTAACGGGATGTGTTGCCAGTCGGGTTGGCGCAACCACTCAACCAGTTCCGGTGTGACTTCACCGGGAGCGGGCAAGGCGAGGCGTGTAGTCCAACTGGCGGTGTTCAGGTATGATTGTGTGGGTTGTGTGTCGCTACTCATTGGATCAATGCGCACCATATGGGTGTGTCCCGCAATAGCATAGCGCAACGTTGAATCATGCTCTAGCACAGCATGCATGCCAGCGGCAACACTCTCGCCCATTTGATAGATGGTAGGCGTACAGATGGCGGCTACTGCTTCAATAGTTGGGAGCGCAAGGACATCATGCAACATGGAGAATTCGATCATCGCGTTGCCTACGGCTTGCTCGTTATTGTGTCCTTCCGGGGCTGTCCAATCAACTTTGTGGCTTGCCATATCGTGTTGATAGGCGGCGAAATCTCTCATAGCCTCTTCAAAGAGTCTCGCGGGTATGCGTTCATCACCGGGAGCAAGGTTTGGCAGTGCAGGACGCGGTTCCGCAAGCATACTCATTGTGCGGCGGGCTGTCTCAATGACGATCTCCGGGTTGAACAGGCAGAGCAAGGCAATCTGACGAGTACTGTTTATGGATGGTTCGAGATGGTCAAAATAGGGATAGGCAATACTGACCGGGTGTGCTGCGTGCTGAAAGTAGCGCGAGCCGACTGATAATGGGATAGTGGTGGGGTGTGTTGTGAGAGGTTGGCCCTGCGCATCCCAGAGACCATCTATACTGTGATTCCAGAAATCATAGTGATTACCATGCTCAATATACACATCGGGAAGCGGACGGTAGAAGCGCGGCAGACAGAAGTGGATAGCTGGATGCTCCGCCATACCAGCAATTTCCTGCGTGATGCGCTGTCGTATCTCCGCGAAAGCCAGTTCAATATCGTGGTTGCCAGTGATGAAGGTAACATGACGCCCCTCGGTAGCAATGAAACGCCGTATTGTTGCAAAAAAAGACTGATGTGCCGTAATAATACGTTCAAGTTTGCCGATTGCTATTGCAATATCTGTCACTCCCTGTGTATCATATGGGGAAGTTACCAGAAAATCAAAGCAGTCACCGTTAATAATCAATTCAACATCTCCGGCGGTACCTAGCGGACCGTTGGAGCAAGCAGAGGAAAGGAAACCTTCAAATGCAGATTGTTGCCTATCTCCAAAGCAGTCAAGGGTAGAGTGACCATCGGCAAGGTGTAAATCGTTCAGAATAAGTTTGATTGTAGACATAGCAACCCTTTCTGTCTTCTATTCTTTGTGTGCGGCGCGAAACAGGAAATGGTTCAGGGCAGCCGCGAGGGATAATTGCTGAACACATACAGTATATACTATAGTCGCGGTATACGCTGTGGTTACTCTGAACGGTTCCGTGAAGTATCCAACACCCATATTTTTCTCTAACCCCTTTTGCTTCATTTTATTATGTTTGTGTCGAGTTGTATAGTATACGCAGCTTGCAATCGGTGATGTATCTTTTTTTAAGCTGTATCGTTATATATGTCAGATATGACAAACGTGGCAAACATGTATGACATATGTGTTACAAACGTTTCATATGTGTAACGAACGCTTACAGTGTAAAAACTGAGGAAAATTCGCCTGTTGTTGGCTGAAAGTGTTGGTGAATGTAACGCCGATACAGAGTATTCTAAGAAAGGCGAAATCGTTCGTTGTTATTAGTAGCAGGGCAATGTTACAACAATGTTGCCGTTCAATCACAAGAAGGTGATATATGTCTCGACGTAGTGCTACTTTAAATGGTGTAGGAGAACATGTTATGGCAGAGCAATTGGATGAGTTGTTAACAGTGCGTGAGGTTGCACGCCGCTTGCGTGTGGACGACACAACGGTGCGCCGCTGGATTAAAACCGGCGCGTTAGTCGCGGTGACACTTCCTCACAAAGGAAAAAGGCAGGCTTATAGGATCAAGAAGTCCACGTTGGATAAGCTGTTGCAAAGCCCGGAACTGCCGGAGTAAAAATCTGTTTATATTAACAAAAGCGTACGACAAGTGTTTATCTTCTCGCACGCTTTTGTTCATGCCTTCGTGCGCAAACACTAAGAACTCCTTCTGGCTGGGAAAACGCCTACACAATTGTCAAGTGTTGTGTTAAAATGCTTCAATGATAAGATTTTTGCATAAAAATCGGTAAGCTCACCGTTTTCGCGCAAATGCTATCCTGGTGTTGCCCTGAATATAGATAGGTGCCACTATATAAAGGGATGTTTGGTGCTATCGGAAGGAAGAGATGTATCGCTTTATACTCACACGTATCATCGGACTGA
>DATGJV010000918.1:0-7164 GCA_035295005.1 Ktedonobacteraceae bacterium
CAGGCTCGTGTATAGTAGGGGCATTCCCCTTGCGGGTGCCCTGGTGGGGTTGTCTCTTGAAGGTAACGCCTATGGGAGGATTCCTCTTGCGGGTGCCCTGGTGGTGCAAAAAACTGGCTTTTATCACTGAGAATGTTCAGATGCTATCGAAATTGGTGATTTTCCAGTTGTTGCCTATTTTGCGCACGTAGAGCGTGGTGGTATAACTGAGTTTGGGTCGTTTCACATCCACCGAAATCGTAAAACGGGTGAAATCAAATCCGCCATTGGGACTGGATGCGTAAGCCGGTTGACCTGGTGTATAGGAAAGAACCGCCCCGTACTGGCTATCGCGGGCGCTTGCCTGCTGTGCAAACTGCGTCTCCGTCAAACTGCTCAACTCGTATTGAGTGTTAATATCACCAAAGGCGGCAGCGTAATCTTTGGTCTGGAGATTGCTATAGTAATCATCTACCACGTTGAGTGACCCCGACACGCCCTGTACGGCGGGAGCAAGAAAGCTGTAGGCGGCCCAACTGCACAGACCGCACGTGAGAAGGAGGACGGCACCCACGATTGACAGGGTAATCCAGAGCCAGCGTCGTGATTTTTTGGCTGGCCTTCGCCGCTCATACGGAGGCACAAATGAAGGAGGATAGTTTGGTGGAACCTGTGGATAAGAGCCCTGTGGTGCCTGTTGCTGCCCTTGCGCTTGCGGCTGTTGCACAGCAGGATTGTACGTAGCCTGTCCATAGCGGGGTTGTAATGGCTTTGCTTGCATAGGTGGCAATGTGGGTGGTACCGATGAAGGTTGCATATTTTGATAGAATGATGGCGGAGGTGGATACACCAATCCCTTGCGTACCGCCTCCTCGTCTAGTGGCGCAGGTCCCTGGGTGGCATCTTCCAATGGCAATATGTGCGTCATCGGCGCGGGTTGGGGTTGTATTGCAGGATTGTTGCTTTGCAGATTGTCGGGAGGAAACTCGTACAACGGTTGAGCGTCTGGCTCAACCATTGCGTCCTCACCTTGCCCGGTATTCCCCTCCAATGGTTCCTGTTCGTGCGGCTCCATTCACTCAATGCTCCTTCATAGCTCGATGTTCTGAATTGCATGCTTCTTAGAAAAAGAGTATAGTCCTTTGCCAGAAGAAACGCAAGATAAGAGTATATGTGGCGAGAGGGTGCAGCTCATTTTTTGCGTTAAGCAAGGGGCCAGGGCACCCGCAAGGGGAATGCCCCTACTATACACGGGTGCTCGTCCTGCGTGTATAGTAGGGGCATTCCCCTTGCGGGTGCCCTGGCCCCACAGCAATAATTCACAAACCTCTCGTCACATATACTTATTCTGACTGAGATTGCATGCGCTCCTCAAATTCTTGTTCAAGAAGCTGGTGTACCTGGGCTGCGGCCTCCGGGCGGGAAAGCCCGGCTGCACGAGCGAGGGACATGATGCGATACATCAACGTCTCGCGAATCTCTTCACGTTGCTGCTTCAAGGAAGGCATCGGCATGAGATGCAGTCGCGAGTATGGATGAAAGGTATCGTCACTAAATGCCAGCGCCAGAAGGCGAGCATATTCGACAACCGCCTGGCAGGCCGCATCGTTGGTGAAGAAGCCTGGCCGCGCACTGGAGATAATCAACACACCGGCAATACGTCCACCACGGGTCACAGGACAGGCACAGGCGCTTTTCTCAAACTCGTCTATCTCGACCTGCCAGCGTACAGTCTCATCCAGACTATCCCAGACGAGCATGCGTTGCTCCATAGCGGCAGTACCCGCCAGGGTGGTGCTACCCAGGTAGGCCTGTCCCTCAAGTGAAAAGGGCCAGGGTTCGGTACCACGCATCGCGACTTCATAGAGTGAATGAATTCCATCCTCGCGGGTGGGCATAAGAGAAGCGTAGGTAATCGCTATACCATGACGTTCAGCATCCATTTGCACTAATGCATATTCGAAAATAGCCAGGATAATCTGCCAGCGCCGTGTCTCTTCATCAACAGTAGTGGCAAGAAATTCCAGCACATCATGATAAATGTCTGTTTTCAACTCACGCCAGTTGGAAAACTGGGTGTCCACCGCACCAATGACAATCTCAGGCGTAGCAGACGAAGCTTCGTCGCTATGCTCAAGATTCCCATCCTGCACAAGTTTATTTTGTACTTGCTGGTCTCCCTCTAATAATGATACATCAGTATGCAGCGCGGTATTGTGTTTGGGTGGGCGCCCACGCTGTCTCCGTATTACGCCAACATCTTCTTCATGCCTCATTATTCATCCCTTTACCAGGCACCAAAAACAGTACATCTCATTCCGCTATATGCGCTTATTTGCACTATCCCGTTTACACAAAAAATACTTATGCTAAGTATACCATGTGAAAGAGACATTTTTAAAGGAAAAGTTATGGAAATGTATAAAAATTTCATAAAAATGTATCGCCGCACGTTTGCCAGGAATAGCAACCTTTCAGATTATCTCTCACCGCTCGCAATTTCCTGACGATTCATGCCTGAGAATGCACTCATAGAAATAACATGTTTTTTCATATTTACATTTTTCTTCGCAACAATGTTACTCCAAAGTACTACATTGTTTTATTTTCATGGTTTTTTTATATTTAAAGATGTTATACTCTGTACACGATCATAAACATTTCTGCTAGTCTTACGACAGCATTACAAGGGATGGGGGTATATTTATGGCTGTAGACAACCTCGTTTACGGCAACGAATGCGGATTACCGTTGAATGCGATTACCTGGCTTGAGACGCATCATGCAAGTAAAATTGCTGAACGTTCACAAATGATTCGCGATCTTCGACTGAAACCAGGCAGTCTTGTAGTTGATGCAGGGTGCGGTCCGGGCTTATGGACGCCTTTGCTGGCACGGGCGATTGGACCTCGCGGACGTATTATTGGTGTAGATATTTCCCAGGAAGCATTAGTCACTGCCCAGGAACGGAGCTATGACCAGTGGTATCGCCATCAGGTTCAATATAAATATGCCACAATGGAGGAATTGCCGCTCGCGCCCGGTTCAGCGGATGCGGTATTTAGCGCGAATGTCAGCCAGTATCTCGCGAACCCGGTAAGCACCTTTCACGCGATGGGTCGCTACCTCAAAGAGGGTGGGCGTCTCATTATTAAGGATATAGATTTCGGCACGATGCGCTTCCACACGATTGATAGCGGTTTGCAGGCACGGGTACTCCAGGCCCGCGAGCAATGGGAGCGGGTGCGGGTTGAAGAGGGATTCGCGTTTGAAGATAGCTGGGTAGGGTCAAAGTTGGCCGCCTACCTGCGCGATGCCGGGTACCAGGATGTGCAGGAAAAAAGTTACCTGATCCGCCGCCAATATCCCCTACCTGCTGATTTCCGCACCTATCTGCAAGGTATTGCTGAATGGTTTGTGTGTGAAGGAGCGCCATTCTTAGACGGCGACAATGTCACACACTGGTTACAATGTTTCCTTGATCAGGCCCATAACGTACTCGATCAGGAAACATTCATCAGCGAAGAGACAGAATATGTTGTATCAGGAGTCTGGAATAAACGCTCCACCGCGCCCCTTTATATCCTGCAAGACGAGCAATCTTCATTGCTCCCGGAAGCAGTTTTGTCATAAGCACGAGTTGAGAGGGTATGAAAAAGCAGCCTGTGCGCCAGTCGCACGCAGGCTGCTTTTTCATACCCTCCCACCTGTGCTTATGACTTGTTGTTCAATTCCTCCGCGATCATAGCGATAGCGGCGTCACCAACAATCGTTTGCAGCTGGCTATGCAGCTGACCCATATTTTCCATACGGGCCGTGATGAATTCATGCTGCGCAGTGCCAAAAGCCAGGCCAGTGAGACCACGTTGTGCGGCTTCGTACTCCTCGGTAATCTGTGCCAACAACCTTGCAACCTCACTACGTTGTTCATGAGCGCCAAGCATGGTTCCTCTCTCCTTCTTGCTGTTGAGTCTCAGAGCAGCGTGTTATCCAGTTTTGTTTATACAATGCAACAAACAAATACGAGATGTTATAACAATGTATGTCTTTTGTTACTAACATCAGAACAAATACATATACATAGTATGCACGAAAACATATCAACTTGTCCAGTGTTTTTTTGCCTTTTTTTCATTCTTCATCTGTTTTCACATAATTTTAACATAAAACATGCACGTACAGGTGCCCGCAAGGACGTTAATCCACATTCACATCCACGCCCCTTGATTTTTAGCCAGTATATATGCTACAGTTCTAATCAGCGTCCGTTCGTTGCATGTTCAACAACTGGACGTGAAGAGGCCCCGTTGACTCCCAACTGCTCGCAGTTGCAACGATGGCATAAAGCAAAGCTCAACAATTATTGTAATGTAACGGCTGCATAATCACCGTTACGAGAGCGAAAAGGAGTGACCTTAATGGCTCGTGTCCAATTTGACCACGTGTACAAGCGGTTCAACAAAGTCGAGGTGGTGCATGACATCAATCTCGACATCCAGGACAAAGAGTTTCTTGTCCTGGTCGGCCCCTCCGGCTGTGGCAAAAGTACCTGTTTGCGTATGGTTGCCGGTCTGGAAGATGCCACCGAAGGCGAAATTCTCATTGGCGACCGCGTCGTCAACAACGTCCCCCCCAAAGACCGCGATATCGCTATGGTGTTCCAGAACTACGCCCTCTACCCACACATGACTGTCTACGACAACATGGCCTTTGGGCTTAAACTGCACCACTTCCCCAAAGACCAGATTCAAAAGCGTGTGCAAGAGGCAAGCGAAATTCTTGGCCTGGGGGCTTTGCTCAAGCGCAAACCAAAGGAACTGTCCGGTGGACAGCGCCAGCGTGTGGCGCTGGGTCGCGCTATCGTGCGTGAGCCACAGGTCTTCCTGATGGATGAACCGTTGTCCAACCTGGACGCGAAGTTGCGTGTTGAGACTCGCGCCAACATCACGAAGATTCACCAGCGCATCCAGACAACCATTATCTACGTGACGCATGACCAGGTAGAGGCCATGACAATGGGTAGTCGTATCGCTGTTCTCAACGCGGGTATCATCCAGCAACTTGGTGCGCCGCAAGAACTCTACGACCATCCTGCCAACATCTTTGTCGCGGGCTTTATCGGCTCTCCATCCATGAATTTCTTCCCCGACGCGAAAGTCGCCACCGAGGGCGATACAACCAGGCTTCTGCTGGGAGATGTCGGACAAGTCATCGTACCGCCGCTCTACGTAGAGCAGACAAAGGCAGCGGCTGAGAAAAACCTCACCTTTGGTATCCGCCCGGAACATCTTGAAGATATCACCATCATCCCGCAAGATGCGCAAAGCGGCTCCAACATAGACGCAACCGTAGATGTTGTCGAAAACCTGGGCTCGGAGCTACAAGCCTACGTGACCGCAGGCGGCAAAACCATCACCGCCCGTCTCGACCCGCGCTCCCACGTCCATACCGGCAGCAAAGTACGCCTGCACATCGAAAACGAAAACATCCACCTGTTCGATACCGATACAGGAGTGGCGATTTATTAGTTGTTGATAGCAATAAGAAGATAGGACACACTGTCAAGGCAGGCTGCCTTGACAGTGTGTCCTATCTTCTTATTGCTTATTGACCTATTTCTGATACCTTGTTAGAATGGGTTAAACTCAGAAGAGGTTAAATGGCAATAACAAGAAGAGCGGACCTCACGTATCAGCATAACACGATGAACGGAAGGCATGGGTGGCTACGATTGACACCCGCTTATTCTGTGAAGGTTGTTGATGACATTATCCGCTCATGGCCTGAAGACTCTAAAGTACTTGATCCTTTCTCTGGCACTGCCACCACACCCCTCTGCTCGTCTTCTCCTGGTCATCAATCGGCAGCTATTGATATCAATCCTTTTCTGGTCTGGTTCGGACGGGCAAAATTAGCAACATATAGAGGAGGCACGAGAGGCAGGTGAACTTGATTGGCAAGCTATTGGCGGCACATGGGGCGTAGCAACAAGCCGACTCACACAGTGGCAAACGAATAATGAATCTTTTCGCCCAGCATACCTTCAAACTATCCTTGAAAAGATAGCACATGCTGAAAATAAGCATAGCGAACTGCTCGCCACATACATCACAAAATATTTTGAGGATGTATGGACACATCTTTGTAGCATAGTACCTGTTGTTTCATCAGGTGGTGAAGTTCATTACATCGTGGGAAACTCAACATTCTATGGTGTTTTGCTCCCCGTCGAGGAAATATATCGCGATATGTTGCTTGAACTTGGCTTCCATGATGTTTCTATTCGCATTCTACGTAAAAGAAATTCCAGGAAAGAATTACTTGAATACGAGGTAAGCGGGCGCAAAAAATAGTCTTCATGTTAAGGCAAAAAGGGATATACAGCAAGCAGGCAATTGGCGAAGCCAACTGCCTGCTTGCTGTATATCCCTTTAAAGGTACTAATTCCGCAACGGCTTCCCCGTCATCAGAATGGCTTGCATGCGTTCCTGGGATTTCTCCAGGGCGCAGAGGCTGAGGAAAGCTTCTCGTTCAAGGTCGAGAACGTATTGCTCAGTGACGGGTGTCACCGGCGAACAATCGCCGCCGGTCAATACACGCGCTAGCTGGCGACCGACAACGCCGTCGTGGTCGCTGATTTTACCAGTCAGCAAGAGATTATCTATCTGCTGCTCCAGCACCAGACGCGCACCGGGACCGGGCAAGAGCATCATGGTTGGCTGCGCGGGTTGCCACGTGCCAGCCGCCTGGGACTCCGCTAAACGTATCGCATCGGCTTTTGCATCACGCAGCAACAGTTCGCGGTTGACGGTAATAGCATCGGTTTTGCGCAGGAAACGATACTCCTGCGCCTCCACTGCGCTGGTGGAAACTGTGGCGAAGGAGATGATCTCGAAAGCACGACGCGACGGAGTGAATGGGCCGCCCGTCTTGCGTGCAAGTTGCGTCTCCAGGTCAGCACCGTAGCGCAACAGCAGTTCTTTACACCCACCACCCGCCGGTACCAATCCAACGCCTACCTCGACCAGCCCGATATACGACTCGGCATATGCTCGTGCATGGTTGCTGTGCATGATGATTTCGCAACCACCACCAAGAGCACGACCAGCCGGAGCGGCAATCACAGGAATGGGACTGTATTTGAGCAACTGGTGCGCCTGTTGGAGACCGTTGATCGCATTCTCC
>DATGJV010000919.1:0-5185 GCA_035295005.1 Ktedonobacteraceae bacterium
TGCAGCCGCGGGTACTCGAAAAAGCGTCCCATGACCCTGACTACCTGCACCGCTACGATGGCATTCTCAACGAATTCGACGAGTATATGCATCCTCGTCCCGGTGAAACCTGGTTCTCTCACACCTACCCCGAACTGACCAATCAGACAGTTGCTTATTTCTCAGCCGAGTTTGGACTCCATGAGTCCCTTCCCAACTACTCAGGTGGACTTGGGATGCTGGCAGGCGATCACGCCAAAGAGGCAAGCGACCTGGGTCTGCCATACATAGGCGTTGGCATGTTGTATGCCGAAGGCTATTTTCAGCAGCGCATTGCTCAAGACGGTACGCAAGAGGCATTCTACGACGTGCTCCATTTCTCTGAGGCCCCTGTTCTTCCTGTTTATGACGAGAAGGGTGCCGAGGTGATGATCAGTGTTGATTTACCGGGGCGTCCTGTCTTTGCGCGATTGTGGAAAGTACAGGTAGGACGCATTCCATTGTATCTGATGGATACCGATGTTCTCCATAATAACGCGGATGACCGGAAATTGACTGCACGATTGTACGGTGGAGAGAGAGAGACGCGCATCTCGCAAGAGATTCTGCTGGGTATCGGCGGTGTGCGTGCTTTGCGTGCGCTTGGCATCTCACCCTCGGCCTGGCATCTCAACGAGGGACATGCCGCTTTTCTCAATTTAGAGCGTTGTCGCGAACTGGTCGCTTCTGGTTTGAACTTCTACGAGGCACGCGAAGTTGTCGAAGCCAATGCGCTTTTCACCACGCACACTCCTGTGCCAGCAGGCAACGATACCTTTGGTTTTGACCTGGTTGAGACGTATTTCTGGTCCTACTGGGGGCAGCTTGGGTTGACACGCGAGCAGTTCATGGAACTGGCTCACGAAGATCATGGTTCGGGTGCCAGTTATGGTATGACCGTGCTGGCACTGCGATTAACGGGACTGCACAATGGCGTGAGCAAATTACACGGTGAGGTTGCACGCAAGATGTGGCAGTTTTTGTGGCCGGACCTCGCCGACGCCGAAGTCCCGATAGATTCTATCACCAATGGGATTCACTCGCCTTCCTGGGTTGCGCCGGAGATAGATGTTCTCTACAAGCATTATGTGGACGTGGAATGGAAAGAGCGCGTAGATGAGCCTGAGTTGTGGCATCATCTCGACGCTGTACCTGATGAAAAGCTGTGGCAAGTACATCGGCAACGGAAAGAATTGCTCATTGATTATACACGCCAGCATCTGAAACACCAGTATCTACGCCAGCATGCATCGCCGGCACAAAGCGCCGAACTCGAACACATCCTTAATCCCGATGCCCTGACGATTGGCTTCGCCCGGCGCTTCGCAACCTATAAACGGGCGACGCTCATCCTACGAGACATTGATCGTCTGGGCCGCATACTGAACAATGCAGAACGCCCGGTGCAGATCATATTTGCAGGCAAGGCTCATCCTGCCGATGAGCCGGGAAAAGCATTGGTCGAACAGGTCTACCACCTATCGCGTAGTGATGCATTCCGGGGCAACATCATTTTCCTGGAAAATTATGACATTGATATGGCCCGCTATCTGGTCTCCGGCGCTGATCTCTGGCTGAACAACCCCATCCGGCCTTATGAAGCCAGCGGCACCAGCGGCCAAAAAGCTGCACTCAATGGGCTCCCAAATTGCAGTATCCTCGATGGCTGGTGGGCAGAAGGCTACAACGGCAAAAATGGCTGGGCGATTGGTGAGGAGCGCGAGTATGACAACGACGATGAACGGGATGAGGCTGACAGCCAATCTTTGTATGCACTACTCGAAGAGCAGATCATCCCGACTTATTATGATCGAGGACCCGATAGCATCCCACATAGCTGGATTGCTATCATGAAGGAGGCTATCTGTACCTGCGCACCCGCCTTTAGTATGCGTCGCATGGTCAAAGAATACACCACCCGTTTCTATGTCCCTGAAATTCAGCGAGGCATCTGCATTGAGCAGAACCACTATCAACAGGCACGCGAACTGGCTACCTGGGAAGATAGGATACGACGCATCTGGCCTGGGCTGGGACTCTACGTCTCCGGGCTGCGCGATGGACACTTCGATCTCGGAGCAAGTTTCGACATACAAGCCTGGGTGCGAGCGGATAACCTTCATCCGGAGGATATTAGCGTTGACGTTGTGTGCAGCGAGCTTGCCAATGGTACGGGCAGTCATAGTGTTCCACAACACAGGTTCCCGATGACGTACACCAGACGCGAGCAAGATGGTGCCTATCGTTACGATCTCCACTTCCAGCCCGCCGAAGGTGGCACGCTTGCCTATGGGGTGCGCGTTTTGCCCAACCATGCCGATCTCCCGAATGTGTACGACCTGGGGTTGATACTCTGGGCGTGATTTCAGAGCAAGAAAAGGAGCTACTGTACGATGACAACAACAGACAGCACTATTCACCCCGACATCTTCAAAGCATATGACGTTCGTGGGGTTTACGGGGAAAACCTGACAGAGGAAGCCGTCTATCGCATTGGACGCGCAGCCGCACTGTACTTGAACGTCCCGGAAATTGCTGTATGCCGCGATATGCGCGTCTCCTCTCCCCAGCTCGCTGCTGCCGCCATCAAGGGCATTACCGACCAGGGCGTCAACGTGATTGATTGTGGCCTGACGACGACTGACGAATTGTACTTCATTGTGGGCTACTATCATTACCCGGCCGGGATAATGATTACCGCCTCGCACAATCCCAGGCAATACAACGGCATCAAATTCTGCCGTGCAGAAGCCTATCCTATTAGCCTGGATACTGGCCTGGCTGCTATCCGCGACCTGGCAATAGAGGGGGATTTTCCTGAATCAGCACACAAAGGCTCGGTCACGCATCGCGACGCCACCGATGATTATATCAAGCACGCGCTCTCCTACATTGATGTGAGTAAGATTCGGCCTCTAAAAGTGGCGGTTGATGCCAGTAACGGCATGGCCGGTATGGTGATGCCGCGTGTGTTTGAGCATCTGCCTGCGCACCTCTACCCACTCTACTTTGAACTCGATGGTACCTTTCCAAACCACTCACCCAGCCCGATTGAGCCGGAGAACCTTGTCGCGCTGCAGAAAAGGGTACTCGAAGTCGGGGCCGATTTCGGGGCTGCTTTCGATGGAGATGCCGATCGCATGTTTCCGATTGATGAGAAAGGAACTATTGTGGATGGTTCCATGGTCATGCTCCTCGTGTCGAATAGCATCCTGCGCAAATACCCCGGCTCGACGATCCTGTACAATCTGATCCTCTCTAAGAGCGTACCCGCGCTGATAGAGCGGGATGGGGGCAAAGCCATTCGGACACGTGTCGGACACTCCTATATCAAAGCAGAGATGCGCAAGGATAATGCCATCTTCGGTGGTGAACATTCCGGCCATTTTTACTTCCGTGATAACTGGTTTGCCGATTCGGGGTTGATCGCCTTTCTGCTAATCCTGGAACTCATCTCAATAGAGAACAAGCCGCTCTCAGAGTTGATCAAACCACTCGATATGGGGGTACGTAGTGGTGAGATCAACACCCGTGTCAACGACGTCGGGGACAAGTTGAAAGCGATTGAAGAACATTTTGGCAAGCATGCGCTCTCAGTTGATCACCTGGATGGCGTGACAATTGACTATGGCGACTGGTGGTTCAATGTACGCCCTTCCAATACTGAGCCACTCTTGCGCCTGAATATTGAGGCCAACACACGGCCTTTGATGGAGCAAAAGCGCGATGAGGTGGTGACGTTTATTCGGCAGTAACAGGTACTTCAGCCTGGCTAATGGAGGTATGCACATGATTCTTGCTGTCATCTTCGATCTGGACGGAACCTTAGTGGAAACGGAGGAACTCAAAGCACTCTCCTATGCACGAGCCGCTGTTGAACTTCGTCCCGAACTGCGTGAAGCGGACGTGGTGGATGCTTTTAAGGACTTTGTCGGCCTGTCGCGTCAAGAAGTGGCAAAGGGATTAATGCAGCGCTTCGGATTGGAAGCGGCAGCCAGGACACGTGCGCCGGAGTTTGGTGTGAACACCCCCTGGCAGGCCTTTATCCAGGTGCGACAACGCCTCTACGAGGCGATGCTGGACAATCCAGAGTTGCTGCTGAGCCAGAGGTACCCGCATAACATTGCCTATCTACAAAAAGTTCGCCACTCAGGTGTGCGGATTGGTCTGGCAACAATGTCCTATTGTGACCAGGCACAACGAGTCCTCAAAGTGTTGGACCTGTCCAATGCATTCGACTTTATTGCCACACGAGATGATGTCGAGCATGGCAAGCCCGATCCTGAAATCTATTTCCTGCTGGCCCGTGAATTGGAGGTGCAGCCAGTAGATTGTCTGGTCATCGAAGATTCGCCCGCTGGAGTGCAGGCGGCGCTGGCTGCAGGAATGAACGTGGTAGCCGTCAGCACCCCTCTTACACACCAGCGCCTGTACGAGAGTGGACTGCTTCCACCTCAGCATATCGTGGACAACCCGAAGCTGCTACCAGATGTGGTTGCTCATGTTATTGCTCACCATCAACATCATCAGACGAAGAGCTAATCCAGTGAGGTCCCGTTTATTATACCCCGATCACTTGAGCAAGCAAAGACGACAATGCGAAAGGAGGGATACTATGCAACTTGCATGGAAGGTTGCTGAGGGCAGCAAAGTCAAACTGAAGGATTACGATCCAGACTTTCTAGATAAGCACACGGATCGCGCATTAGCAGCGGCAGAACTGGAACAACTCGGCAAGGAACTCAGTGAGTTACAGCAAATGTTGGCAGCAGCGCAGCATCACAGTCTGCTCATCGTACTGCAGGGGATGGATACGAGCGGCAAAGATGGTACGATTCGCCATGTCATGGCGCAAGTCAATCCGCTGGGTTGCGATGTGCGTTCGTTTAAGGGACCTACATCCAGGGAAATGGCTCATGATTTCCTCTGGCGGATCCATCGAGTCGTTCCAGGCAGGGGCATGATCAGCATTTTCAATCGCTCCCACTATGAGGATGTGCTGGTCGTGCGCGTGCATAACCTGGTGCCAGAAAAGGTGTGGCGGCGACGGTATGCAGTCATTAACGACTTTGAGCATATGCTGGCCCAGGATGACACGATTATTCTCAAGTTCTATTTGCACATAAGCGAAGACGAACAGGAAAGACGCTTACTGGCTCGTCAGGAG
>DATGJV010000920.1:0-6073 GCA_035295005.1 Ktedonobacteraceae bacterium
GTTGTTCCCTATGCTCATTGCGCTCTATCTGAGCTTCACGCAGTGGAATGGCCTTTCTCCGGCGGCCTGGGTCGGATTGCAAAACTGGTTGGCGCTCTTTTCTGACTCGGTCACCGGTCACGCTCTCCTCCTGACACTTGAGTTAATGATTCTGGCCTGGATTATTCAAACGCCGCTCAGCCTGTTGCTCGGCGTTTTCATGGCGGGCGTGCAGCGTTATCGCACATTTCTTAGCGTCTTTTATTTCATCCCGCTGCTCTTCTCAGCGGTTGCCATCGGTTTGACCTGGGAGTCTATCCTCGATCCAAACTTTGGTTTGCTCAACACCTTGCTCAATACCATCGGTCTGCCTGGACTGACAAGAGGTTGGCTTGGTGATCCTGCCCTGTCGTTCTATGTCATTGTTGCTCTCATTTCCTGGCAGTTTATCCCGTTTCACGCGCTGCTCTATATGGGCGGCGCACGGCAAATCCCCAGGGAAATGTACGAGGCAGCGAACATAGATGGGGCAGGACGAACGCAGCAATTTTTCGCGATAACGCTGCCACAACTCAAATATACGATTATCACTTCCACGACGCTGATACTTACCGGGTCGCTTACATATTTTGATCTTATCTGGGTCACAACCGGCGGAGGGCCAGGCTACGCTACCCGCGTCTTGCCTCTCCAGATGTATATCACCGCCTTCCCCAACGAATCGGTGGGCTATGGCAGTATGCTGGCTGTACTTCTGGTCGTTATCGGCATAATGCTCTCGCTCATCCTCCTCCGTTTCACCGGTTTTACCAGAATGGCAAGCCAGCGGGAAGGATTATAAAGCGCATATGAGAACACAACAAGCGAGCGAGAAAAATACCACATTGATGGGGACGAAATCTGCACATCAGCAACACATTCATACTCGCGGGCAGGGAATGCGCGGCCAGCACCCCCCACGATGGAACCGATTGTGGGAAGGTATTCCAGCTTTTTTTGGCATCATCTGGCTGGTGATCGCATTCTTTCCCATCCTCTACATGTTTATGAGTAGTCTGCGCCCGCAAACTGACTTTCTCACGGATGTTCCCTGGCTACCCCCCTCACATCCAACGCTGGCGAACTACCAGAACGTCCTGCAGAACGATTTTGGTCTCTACTTTGCCAATTCCGTTTTCGTCACGCTTATAAGCGTCCTCTTGATTGTCGTTGTCTCTCTGTTTGCCGCCTATGCAATTTCGAGAATTCTGAATGGCTTCACACGGGTTGTATTTAGCCTGTTTTTACTGGGATTGGCGATTCCCTTGCAGGCGACTATCATACCAATTTATGCTATGATTACGAATCTGCACCTGTATGATACGCTATTTGCCCTGATCATTCCTTCTGTGGCTTTTGGTATTCCTCTTTCCGTCCTTGTGCTGGTAACGTATATTAGAGATATTCCACAAGAATTGCATGAGTCCATGCTACTGGATGGAGCCAGTCACTTCAGGATTCTATGCAGTCTGGTGCTGCCTTTATCGCGACCGGCGCTGATCACAGTAATCATCTATGAAACGATACAGGTCTGGAATGGTTTTCTGTTTCCTCTGGTGTTGACACAGAGTCCGAGCGTTCGTGTCCTACCGCTCGCTCTGTGGAGCTACCAGGGACAATTTACTACCGACGTTCCGGCTATTCTCGCGGCTGTTTTCCTGTCAGCCGTTCCCATTATCCTGCTCTATATTTCAGGTAGACGCCAGTTACTCAGTGGCTTGATGGCAGGCTTTAGTAAATAGTAAGGAGTACAAATTTGTCCAACCAGTCTAACCTATCTTACCGCGACCCGAACGCTTCCATCGAGGAAAGAGTCGAGAACCTGCTCGCTCAGATGACCCTGGATGAGAAACTGGCCCAACTTGGCTGCCTCTGGAGTACCGCATTTATAAGCGCAGGTTCCTTTGACCCCAATGCCGTTATCGAAATGATACCTTACGGCATTGGACAGGTTACCCGTATCGGGGCTTCGACCGGGCTGAAGCCGCGAGAGAGCGCCGCGCTCATGAACGCCATTCAACAGGTCGCTGTTGAAAAGACGCGACTTGGCATCCCCGTTATCGTTCACGAGGAGTCCACCGGAGGATTCTGCCACCGGAATGCGACAGTTTTTCCCCAGGGTATAGGGCTTGCCGCGACCTGGAACCCGGCCCTTGTCAAACAGGTGGCTGAGGTTATCCGCACCCAGATGCTGGCAGTTGGCGCGAGACACGCGCTCGCGCCAGTCCTCGATATCGCCCGTGATCCGCGCTGGGGACGTGTGGAGGAAACCTACGGCGAGGACCCTGTACTGACAGGCACTATCGGCACGGCATATGTTCAGGGGTTGCAAAACGATACTCTCTGTCACGGGGTTGCCGCCACGGGCAAACATTTCCTGGGCTATGCCGTATCGGAGGGAGGACGCAACTGGGGGCCTGTGCAACTGGGGCCGCGAGAGCTACGCGAGGTCTACGCGGAACCCTTCGCCGCCGTCATCAGGAATGCCGGACTTGCGACAATGATGAACTCTTACGCTTCTATTGATGGGCTGCCCTGTGCTGGCAGTCCTGCTATCTTGAACGACTTGCTGCGAGACGAGCTTGGCTTCGATGGTGCCGTCGTTGCGGATTATGGCGCGGTCAAAATGCTTATGGACTACCACCATGTCGCGGCAAACGAGGGAGAGGCCGCAAAGCTGGCGCTCTCTGCCGGGCTTGACATGGAATTACCTGCGATGGACTGTTATGGAGCGCCACTCAAAGCCGAGATCGAGGCCGGACGGGTACCGCTCGCGGTCGTTGACACTGCAGTGCGACGGGTGTTGAGCCTCAAATTCCAGCTTGGCCTTTTCGAACACCCCTATGTTGATGAAGAGACCGCCAGTGCTGTATTTCAGACTCCCGAACAGCGTACTCTGGCCCGTCAGGCCGCCACAGAGTCAATCATTCTCCTAACCAACGATGGAGTACTGCCACTTGCTCCTACAGTGAAACGCATTGCGGTCATCGGACCTGGCGCGGACGACGAGCGGCTGCTACAGGGCGATTACCACTACCCCGCTCACCTGGAGATGATCTATGCCGCACCACAGGGACTCGAAGAGACCGCACTGGTTGTGCCACGGGCGGCAGGAAGCTTTGCGCCCGGCCCATATTACACCCCCCATGTCACACCACTGGCCGGCCTGCGCTCAGCTCTGGGGAAAAATGTAGAGGTGAGCTACGCTAAAGGTTGCGCTGTGATGGGCGACGACCGTTCCGGTTTCGCTGAAGCGGTGCAGACGGCCCGTGATGCTGAACTGACCGTGGTAGTGGTTGCGGGGAAGAGCGGTCTGCTGCGTTCGGCCACTGTTGGAGAGGGCAACGACGCAACCAATCTCGCCCTCACGGGAGTGCAGCAAGAACTGGTTGATGCAATTGCCAGTACGGGAAGGCCGTTCGTAGTAGTGGTACTCAGTGGACGCATCCACACTCTCGCAGCCATCGCCGACAAAGCCAACGCACTGTTACAGGTGTTTCCGCCAGGAGAGGAAGGCGGCAACGCTCTGGCCGACGTGCTGACTGGCAAGGTAAGTCCGAGCGGTCGCCTTCCTGTAAGCTTACCGCGCTCGGTCGGTCAGGTGCCGGATCACGTCGGGTTACGTGTGGGAGGCGATCATCCAATGTTCTACGGCGATTATACCGATTCGCCAGCCTCGCCCCTGTTCGCCTTCGGACATGGATTGAGCTACACAACATTTGCCTACAAGAATCTCAGCGTGCATGCGACAAATACGACCGGGCCAATTACAGTATCTATTGAGGTGTCTAACACGGGCGAGCAAGCAGGTGACGAGGTGGTGCAATTGTACTGCCGCGATCTCGTTGCCTCTGTCGCCCGCCCTGTGCGCATGCTGCTCGGTTTTGCTCGCATTCCGCTCTTGTCCAGGCAGGTACGCAAAGTGACATTTACCGTGCATCCATCGCGTCTTGCCTTCTTCGACCCGTGCATGCGATTTGTCACCGAACCGGGGGCGTTCACTTTCAGCATCGGCTCCTCCTCGGCTGACATCCGGGATGAGAAGACCGTGACACTTGCTGGCCCGGTCGCCGAATATCGGCAACGGGAAATTGTGGAGACGAGTGTGGAAGTCAAATAGGGCATCTTCCTGCCAGCTTTCTATTATTAACTCATTCATTTCAACAAGCAATCTGCTTTCACTATGTACATACATAAAAAGTTCATTGTTGACTTGATAAATACGGTGCTTCGTGCTACACTTCCTTTTTGTGATCACATAGAGCATAGCAGTCCGGGCATTTTGTTTGTCTGTCCAGACAAACTCTCCACATGGAAGTATCGTATTCACGTCGGCGGTAGTTTCTGCGCAAACATGAGCAATTGAGGGTTCCTCAGTCCTCGTATATCGGACATATGAAGCAACTCGCTCCGTTCATCCAGTACAAACCACAGAGAGAATTTGCAATTACGTGCAACAGCGTTGATGAGTCTCATTGAATTGAGAGGAGAACAATATGGCAGGTAATAGATGTGTTGTGTACATAGAGCCTGGCAAGGTCAGTGTTGAAAACATTGACTATCCGAAGCTAGAATTACCGGATGGTGTACCGGGACGG
Source organism: Ktedonobacteraceae bacterium (assembly GCA_035295005.1). Lineage (GTDB taxonomy): Bacteria > Chloroflexota > Ktedonobacteria > Ktedonobacterales > Ktedonobacteraceae > DATGJV01. The sequence goes on from DATGJV010000920.1 coordinate 4,617, forward strand.
AATCGCAAATGCGATCACGGCGTCATTTTGAGGACCGTTGCGACCAATATTTGCGGCAGCGATCAGCATATGGTGCGAGGCCGCACAACTGCTCCTAAAGGTCAAACATTGGGGCATGAAATCACGGGCGAGATCATCGAACTTGGTAGAGATGTCGAGTTTCTTCAAAAAGGAGACCTGGTCTCTGTACCGTTCAATATCGCCTGTGGGCGGTGCCGGATGTGCAAAACTGGCAATACTGGCGTCTGCCTCAATGTTAATCCTGCCCGTCCTGGCGCGGCTTATGGCTACGTTGATATGGGTGGTTGGATAGGTGGTCAGGCAGATTATGTCATGGTACCTTATGCGGACTGGAACGTCTTAAAGTTCCCTGACAAGGCTCAGGCCATGGAGAAGATCAAGGACCTGACCATGCTCTCGGACATCTTCCCGACCGGGTATCATGGAGCCTTCACTGCCGGTGTGACAACAGGATCAACGGTCTATGTTGCCGGTGCCGGACCTGTTGGTCTAGCATGTGCGGCAGCGGCACAGTTGCTTGGCGCGGCAGTGGTTATTGTGGGTGATATGAACCCGGACCGGCTGGCACAGGCACGCAGTTTTGGCTGCGAAACGGTAGACCTCAGAACCGATGCCCAGTTGCCTGATATGATCGAGCAGATTCTTGGTGAACCCGTAGTAGACGCGGCAGTTGACTGCGTTGGCTTCGAGGCCCGTGGTCATGGTGCCGGTGCATCAGAAGCGCCAGCGACGGTTCTCAACGATGTCATGAGTATCACGCAAGTCGCGGGTCGTGTGGGCATCCCTGGCCTGTATGTCACCGGTGATCCAGGCGGTATTGACGAGAATGCAAAGATCGGTCAACTCGGCGTGCGCATTGGTCTGGGTTGGGCGAGGTCTCTCTCCTTCACCACGGGCCAGTGTCCGGTCATGCGTTACCATCGTCAATTGATGATGGCAATCCTCCATGACAAGATACAGATTGCTAAGGCAGTTAATGCCACAGTCATCCCTCTGGAAGAGGCACCGAAAGGGTACAAGGACTTTGACAAAGGGGCAGCTAAAAAATTCGTCCTCAACCCACACGGTTTGGTTGCCGCCTGAGCCACGGGTCACTCCAAGCGAACTATCATACACACAGAAGAGGCCACAAACAGCGTTTATGGTCTCTTCTGTGTCTGTCCTGCTTCTACGGAGAAGCTACAATACTGGCTAGATATTCACCAGCACCTTCAACACGCCCCTTTCCCCGGCACGTTGGAAGGCAGCCAATCCCCCGTCAAGCGGGTAAATAGCACTGATGAGTGAATGCACGTCAATCGTATGCTGGCTCAGGGCGCGTAAGGCGGGAGCAAAGGGACCGCAACGGGAGCCTTGCACGCGAATCTCGTCAATGACGATGGGTGCCAGATGCAAAATGCTGGGGTTGGCGACAGTACTTTTCAAAAAGACAGTGC
>DATGJV010000921.1:0-3459 GCA_035295005.1 Ktedonobacteraceae bacterium
GAAGTAGATGCCATCGGCAAAGAGAGGCCATAATTCCTGCACAAGCTGAATGCTCAGGCGTGTTTTCCCAATACCCCCTGTTCCGAGCAAAGTGAGGAGGCGTACATCGGGCGCAGTCAGCAACGTTTTGATTTCAGCAATTTCACGTGAACGCCCTATCAGAGGTTGTGAAACAGGCGGCACTTTCCCTAATGAAGGAGATGGAGCCTGGCTTGAAAGAACTTCTGGCTCTTCTATGCTATGCACAGGCCGTTCATCCTGATACGTCTCCTGTTCGGTCGCATACTCATCGCCATCCGGTAGCAGTTCTAATTCCCTGGCATTTTTGCCAAAGAGCGCACATAAACGCTCTCGATAGAATGGAAATGGCAGCGTCTGCCTTTGCTCCCAGCGTATGACTGTCCGTACATTTGTACCCACCGCTTCGGCGACTTTTGCCTGTGACCAGCCGCGCAACTCGCGTTCGATCTTCAGTGGGTGTGATTTTATTTTCTCTGGCATATTTGAGTTCAGCAAAGATTTGTAGGCTTACCGGAGATACAACATCTCCCCCTGATATCAATGTCACATAGATGCCATATCTGGCAAGATGTGCAATTGGACTTGATATTATGCTTCTCACATCGTTAAATATTTACAGAAGGAAAAACAAAGATGCTTATCATTCATTGTGCTGGCTAGAGTAACAGAAAGGAAATAGTTCATGGTCTGCCTGTCCTGGCATCCACAGGGTGCCAGGACAGGCAGACCATGAACAACAAAACGATATGGTTGTACATAGCGATAAACTACGCTGGCTCTTCTGGTTGCGTTGGCGACTCTTTTCGCGCAGCTTCACCCGTGACAAAACACGCATCATCACCAGCATTATATACATTGTGATTTTCTTGCCATTGTTTGGTGCCGCCGCAGTTGGCTCGTTTTTTGCCTATCGTTATCTGCCCCCGCCCGCCAATTCCGAGGTCTTATTCCTGGTGTTGACTGGCGTTTACCTGCTGTGGATTGTGCTGCCGCTGCTGGAATTTACCGTCAACGAGGGACTGGATGTCTCAAAATTGGTGCAGTTTCCGGTGACACGCCTGGAAATTATGCTCAGTTTGCTCTTTTCCACGCTGCTGGACATTCCCATGGTGGCACTGTTGTTTTTGTTGATTGCTGTTGTCGCGGGCTGGGCAGTTTCGCTGCCTGTTATCCTGTTTACCATTGTGGCGATGCTCATTTTCTACGTACAGGTCGTGGGTATCAGTCAACTTGTACTGGCGTTGCTCATGCGCACATTGCAAAGTCGTCGTTTCCGCGATTTAAGCATTGTACTCATCGCAATTTTTTCGTCATCGTGCTACCTTGTCCAGCAGGTCGCTTTGCGCGGTATCGGCACCAGCAATTTTGTGAACAACCTCCAACATGCCGGTTTCTCCAGCTACCTGCAATGGTCTCCACCAGGGATGACCGCTCGCGCCATTCAGCAAGCCGTGATTGGCAACTGGGGTGTTAGTGCAATCTGGCTCTTTGGTGCGCTAATCACCTCCGTCGTCGTTCTCTACCTCTGGCAGCTTGTGCTGGAACGCAGCCTGAGTACGCCCGAAATTGGCGGAAAAGTGCGTACTCGTCGTCATCGTGCCAGAGGAGAAGCTGCTGTAGCTTCAACGCCTTCGCTACGAGCCTCGGCTGCAATTGCGGGTGGCTCTGCACAGCGTAGTCTCGGCATGGAGCAAACCCTGGCGATGACCCGCAAAGAGTTTGTCTACTTCTGGCGTGACCCGCAGTTGAAGGCGCTTTTCTTCCAATCGCTCGTCTACATCCTCGTTTTTACCATCGGGCCAATTTTTGGCACTGGCGCAAGAAATGACTATAGAGCGTCGCTCTTTATCGCGCCGCTGGCGGTCTTTTTCTCCATCTTTGTCCTTTCGTACAATACGCTGGGCATGGAGCGCGATAGCCTGACGACGCTCTTCCTTTTCCCCATTGAGCCGCGACATATTCTGATGGGGAAGAATCTGGCGGTTGCTCTCATTGGCGTGGTTGAACTCGTTCTGCTGATGGTTCTCGGCGCGTTCCTCTCGCATAACCCGGTGTATATATTGCCTCTGTTGACCATCGGTCTGGCCGGCATTGCTATTGTGCTGGGTTGCAGCAACGTGTCGTCCGTTTTCTTCCCCACACGCATGCGGCAGATGCAGCGTGGTTTCCGCGCCACTGGCTCCTCGACAGGCAATGCTGGCTGTTTGCGCGGCATCATGTCGCTGGCAATGATGGCGGTTACTGCCATTCTGCTCATTCCAGCCGCCCTGGGACTTGCTCTGCCCATATTCCTGAACGCGGAATGGGCATGGGTAATCACCATTCCCGCATCGCTCATCTACGGCCTCGCTTTTTACCTTATCGTCACCCGTGTCGTTGCCGCTCGCATGCTTGAACGCGAACCCGATATCCTGCTGGTAACAACACGCGAATAAGGAAAAACTCATGCAACATTCTGGCTCCATACATGCATGAAGCCAGGGTGTTGCATGAGTTTTTCCTTATTCGGGCGAATCGTTTCCGCTTTTTCCGCCAGCATAGGTATCTATATAGTAGGAGGTGGTAAGTCTGAACAATACGGGGTTAGTTGCTCTCTATATTATTGCTCAACTTCTTACCGCTTCCTACATGGTAACATGAGCGACGTATTGCTCTCGACAGGGCATAGTTGCTCATGTTACACTCTATATAAGGTTGGAGTAGATTGTCCTATGGCAGGAAAGTGGGATACCAGCACCAAACGGCTGGTGAGTACAAACCCGGCGGATTTCATTCGCTGGCTGTTACCGGGAGCAGAGTTCACCGGAGTTGTGGAGGCAAAATCGCTCAGTCTCAATAATCGGGAGATTGAAGCGGATAACCTGTACCAGTTCACGTTGAACGGAATACCGTGTATCATCCACATCGAATTTCAGAGCTATTCCGATGGGCTGATGGCAAAACGTATGTGGGAGTACAATTCAATAACGACTTCGGTGTACGACCGTCCAACGGATTCATTCGTGATTTATCTGAAACGCTGTAAAGTAACCGAACCATACTATGATTGGATATTTCCCATTGGGAATACAGTGCATCAATTTAAGTTTCATGTAATCAAATTATGGGAAATACCACTGGAGGTTCTCAAAGAGGCAAATTTAACGGTTCTGTTACCTCTGATGGTTCTTTCCAGAGGAGGTAAACGCCGGAACGTAGTTGAAGACGCGATAACTACCATCCAGACCGTGGAAGGTGAAGACGCTCGTGATTTATTGTCGTTGATATACGTGTTCGCATCGTTAGCGTTCGCGAAAGAAGCCGACCGGCACTGGTTAAAAAGGAGATTTCGCATGTTCGAGGATGCATTAAAAAACTCCTGGGCCTACCAGGAAATTATGCAAGAAGGGGAACAGAAAAGAGCGATTGCTGAATTGCAGAGGCAGCGCCGAGTACTCG
>DATGJV010000922.1:0-2422 GCA_035295005.1 Ktedonobacteraceae bacterium
CACCACGGCGACAAGGGTATGCCGCCATCCCCAGTAATACGCCAGCATAGCGATAAGTAGCAAGTAAATCAGTCCAGGATTGGGCAAAGGGCCAACCATCCGGTCTAAAGCAAAAATCAGCAGTGTCATCACCACCATGCCCAGCAGCATAATGACAACACCTGAACTGGCTTGCTTTGCCCATTTTGCAGCGACTTCGCGCCAGTAGACAATTTGCGGGGCCTTCCATACTGTTTTAAACTGAGGCATACCTGCTACTTTATCTCTCATTGTGATGAGTTTGTGATTTCCGAAAGCTTTCTGTGATACATCCGTGAGTATAGCTATTGTACAATAACTTGCAAGGAGTCTGCATGAGAAATGTTATATGCATGTGCCTGGCATACAGAAACAGAACAGGCAGTTACCGGAGCAATGCGAGTGCAAGAACTTGAACATACTTCACACAGGGAAAAGATGACCGAGGTGGAACAATTGAATACGGAGTTACTGGATACGATGAGCCACGAGTTACGCAGCCCTCTTGCAGCCATTAAAGGATATACAGCGACATTGTTGCGCTATGACAAACGGCTGCGCCGGGAGGAGCAGCGCGAATTTCTTGAGGCAATTCGTGACGCTGCCGACGATCTGAGCATCATCGTTGACCGTCTGCTGGAAATGGCACAGCTTGAAACGAACGCCATTCAACTTCGCTGTTCTCCCGTAGATATGCTGCATCTCGCGACAGAAGCGATTGATTGTGTTGAACATTCCCGGCAATACATTCAGGCAACGAGCGTCCTTCCCGGCTTCTTCACGTTTCGCTTGAATGTGACAGATGAGCAGGGGTGGCCGACGGACTCGGTGCCATTGGTCTGGGCCGATCAGCGTAGAATACGTGAAGTACTGGATAATATCCTGGAAAACGCTATGAAATTTTCGCCGGAGGGCGGAACAATTAACGTAACATTACGACCTATCACTCCTCGTACTCCCGAAAACACGCAAAGAATGAACGGAGAACAATCGGCTTTATCAGCGTTGCCCTCTGTACCAGATATTCCTATGCTGGAAATCACCATCCAGGATCATGGCATGGGTATTGCCAACGAACACCTTGAGCGCATCTTCGATAGCTTTCAACGTATAGACACACGGCTCACCCGTGAAGTAAATGGGCTGGGATTGGGGCTGGCACTATGCAAACATCTGGTTGCCCTTCACCACGGCTACCTGTGGGTTAAAAGCGTACCCGGCGCGGGTAGCACTTTTTACATCTGGTTACCGCTTGCCCAACTTGCTCAACCTCAAACAACGGAATCTTGAAAGGATATCTCCTATGCCTCTACGAAAAACAACCATACTTACCGCCGACGATGACCCGCAGCTGCTGCGCCTCATCACACGCACGTTGCAACTTGAAGGATATGAAGTAATATCCGCCAGTGACGGGCTACAGGCACTTTCGCTGATTGAAAGTAAAGCGCCTGACGCGGTACTGCTAGATGTGATGATGCCAAAAATGGATGGCTTTACCGTTTGCCAGCGCGTGCGCGAATTTTCGCTCGTCCCCATTATCATCGTGACAGCGCGTGGGCAGGATCAGGACAAGATTCGCGGTCTGGACCTCGGTGCCGATGATTACCTGACCAAACCATTCTCGGTAGATGAACTGCTGGCGCGAGTGCGTGCGGTGTTGCGCCGGGCGCAGTTTTCCTCGCTCAACTCGCCACAGGGTACCAATCCTTCTATGACAATAGGAAATATCACTATAGACTTTGCACAACACCTGGTCACAAAAGACGGACACGAGATGATCGTGACGCCCACCGAATACCGTATCCTATCCTACCTTGCGCAAAATGCCGGGCGTGTCGTCACACAAGACTTGCTGTTAGAGCATGTGTGGGGCGCGGAATATGTCGGTGAAAGCCATATGCTCCAGGTCAATATGAATCGTTTGCGCCGTAAATTAGAAGTTGACCCGACCCACCCGCGCTTCATTCTGACCAAAGTCGGCATTGGCTATTACATTCCAGCACAAGCCAGCGTTTGATTTCATGTAATAGTGACGAAAAAGTACGACGTACCAGATACATTCAGCAGCCTCTGAAGGCACTACATTCGTTATATAGCACGTCGTACTTTTCGTCAAAACGGTATTTACAGGTTGCTCGCACCAGTTGTTTCTCGCGCAGCTGCGCTACTTCTTGCTTCCATCATTTCCTCTGGTTTCGCGGTAGTCTGAACTTCTGGTTGCCGCTGTACGCTTGCGGCGATCCATATACCTACGAACACTCCCAGGACTGCGGCTATCAGCCGCAGGATGTGGATGGGAAGAGGGAACGCGACGAGAAATGAAGTTACGGCATAGAGAACTCCCGCCCAGCGAGGCAATGCCCCCGATCTCCATATCCCGATGCTAAAGAGAATCGCCCCT
>DATGJV010000923.1:0-2611 GCA_035295005.1 Ktedonobacteraceae bacterium
TTCTGCCATTTTGCCCGCCAGGGCTATTTCAGTCAGCAGAGCGCGTACATATGGCTCTCTCAATGGCAAAATACCGGCATAGGTGTTGAAATCGCAATAGTGACAGCGCGTATGACAAAAAGGAATATGCAGGTAAAGAGAAGCTGTTTCGAGAAGCTGTTGAATAGGTTCTTCGTATACTGCTTGTATTTGATCCGTTCGTTTTATCTGTTCAGTTTGAAATGTATTGGGTAAGCTGATTGCCATGTATACTGTAAGTTCCTTGTGATGGGTGTTATACGATAGCGGTTATCGGTGTGCTACGATGAACATACATCATAGCACACCGATAACCGCTATCGTATAACACACGATTATTATTATGGTGCGCCCGATCCGGGAGCGCCAGACGTACCAGGAGCGCCGGGCTGGTTGTTGGGAGCGCCTGGTACAGAACTACCGGGAGCGGACGCCGGAAGGCTGGACGGCATGTTCGATGCATCGAGCAACATTGTCTGATCTGCCGGTGTTATTTTGGTGGATGACAATGCTTGCACTTGCAAGAGCCAATCACTCAGCGCATTCGCTTGCAAGGTTTGCAGCGTTGGCTTGTCAATCGCACGCGACGGGTCAATACCCAGGATTTGTACGATACGGTAGGAGCCGTTCTCTACGATCACAGGACTTATTTCATCCAACTTACGCGACGGGTCGAACATCCAGTTCTCCACTACCGCCGATGTATATGCCTGTGCATACTGACCGCGAGCCTCCCAATCCAGGTAACCGCCCTGCTTATTGGTGTTCGTATCAACGGATTTGGCGATCGCAAGTTTGCCAAAATTTCCACCATGCCGGAGTTGCGTCAAGATGTTGTTGGCATCTTTTAACGTACTGAGCGTCATTGCGCGTGCCAGCACTTGATACTGTGGCGAGACCTCAAGCGATGACAGGTAGTTCTGCATATTCTGGCGACGCACGATCACTGCCGCCGCACCTTGCATATCGCTATCGCTAACGCTGTTCTTGCTCAAGAAACTGCTATAGGTCGTTCCTGTGGGAAGACTGGCTTTAAAATTATTCAAAAATGCGTTGATCTCACTCTGCGTCGGATTGATCTTCGCCTGAATCGCACTGCTCTGCGTCTGTAACCATTGCTGGATCAGCAGGTCATTTTGCAACCATGTGACACTATCGTTGCCGATTTGCGGCTGATCGTAGTTCTGTTGTTCCAGCGGGATAGTGTTGGTGTTAAAATTGCTGTATTGCGAGTTTAAACTGGTGTATTTTGCCTGCGCTGCCGTCTGGGTTTTCTTTTCGGCGGTAAGCTGATTGTTCAAACTCGTGCGTTGGGCGCTGGTGAGGTTGGTCGCTTTCAACTGCTTTTGCAAACTGGCAATCTGAGTAGTAGCCGTACTGAGGATATTTTGTTGCGCCGTCATCTGCTTTTTGATGGCGGTTTCCTGGGCAGTAAGTCCATTCACACCATAAATCTTGTTCTGCTCAATCTGCGCTTTCAGGGCAACCATCTTCCGATATTGGGATTGCGAAATTGCGTGACCATTCACACTGCTGATTGTGAGACCGGGGATGATTACGTTGATGTTAACCCAGAAGCCGACAAGTACAACCACAATCAGGACGGCGAAGGCAATTGCCCCTGTCCAGGTAGCACGGCGCTGCAAGCGTACCTTCTGACTATGCGAGAGATGGCCGCCCCAACCAAAAATAAGAGGCTTTTTGTCGCGGTTACCCTCGAAACGTGCTGTCTGTTTGACGTATTTCTTCGATTTATTATTAGGCCGCGTGTTGCGCGAATTCTGACGTTGGTTTTCAGGCCGACGCGCTGTCTGACTGGTCATATGGGTTCTACTCTCCTCCTGCTCATAACAATGGCTAGAGAAACGACTGGCCTGTACTCAGTTACTCAGTCATAAACACAGTTAAGATGAATACGTTCCCTCTTATTAAAAGTTCACGTATTCATCCGCTCTAATTTACGCTGGCCCACTTCTACATGCCACGCATATGCTCCGCAGTGTAGGGAAGCAGAGCCATATGTCTTGCTTCTTTAATTGCCGTACTCAAACCGCGCTGGTGCTTCGCGCACGTACCGGTTTTCCGGCGTGGCTCAATCTTGCCGCGATCAGAGATATAGCGTTTCATGAAACTGCCACGGGCAGCCTCTTTATAATCAATTTCGCGGACATGATCATGACAAAACTGACAAATTTTGCGGCGAGAAGGACGCTCGCCTCGTCCGCCTTCACGTCGCTCGCGACGTGGGCCTTCACTTCGTCTTTGCACGAATTGTCTCCTCTATGCGACGCACTCCCTTCCCATCATTAGAAGGGATGATCGTCTAAATCTCCAAGAGGGTCGTTGTCTGTACTTTCGCCTGCTAAGAAGTTCTCTGAACCACCCTGAGCCGACTTGGGAGTCAGGATTTCCATATTGCTAGCGATAATATCCATCGCGGTGCGCTGGATTCCTTCTCGATCAGTATACTTACGTTGCGAGATGCGGCCTTCAATGTAGACTTTGCTTCCTTTATGCAAGTAGGCGCTACATGTCTCTGCCAGTTTCTCCCAGGCCACGATATTGAACCATTCGGTCTCCTCGCGTCTTTCAC
>DATGJV010000924.1:0-9898 GCA_035295005.1 Ktedonobacteraceae bacterium
CCGATCTATAACGGCAGCAACGGGATCACCATAGAAACGCACCTTACCTTCGGCGAGTGCGCCACGAGCGCCCATGCCGTTGGCAACATGTCCGAGAGGAACAGCGATGGCAATATTGCCAACCGCGCCTTTGAGGTCTTCGGCAGTGTAGACTGCCACCACGCCGGGGTGGTTGCGGGCGGCTTCCGTGTTGATGCTATTGATGCGTGCGTGACCATAGGGGCTGCGCAGCACAGACATGTGAAGCATGCCAGGAATTTTGATGTCATCAACATAGGTCGCCTGACCAGTGATCAATCGAGGGTCTTCTCGCCGCTTAATCGGCGAACCAAGCATAGCTGCAATACCCATGTAAATACCTGTCCTTTCTCATCGCGAGAAATAGAAGATGAAAAAACTATTGGGGTGTTTGCTTTCTGCAACGTTACTCGCTTATTCGCCACCAGCGCCTACAGGCTCAGTGGCGCTTGTACGCATGTGTTCAGCCGCGTACTGAACGGCACGGACAATGTTCTGGTAGCCAGTGCAGCGGCAAATGTTGCCTTCGAGACCTTTGCGAATCTCGGCTTCGGTCGGGTTGGGATTGTTTTTCAACAGGTTATAGGAGGCCATAATCATGCCTGGGGTACAGAATCCGCATTGCAGTCCGTGTTTCTCCCAGAAGCCTTCCTGAATGGGATGCAGACTTCCCTCTGGGGCAAGCCCCTCAATGGTCGTCACTTCGGACTCATCGGCCTGAACCGCCAACACAGTGCAGGATTTCACGGCTTCACCATTGAGAAGTACTGTGCAAGCTCCGCATTGTGATGTGTCACAACCAATGTGCGTCCCGGTGAGGTCCAGCGCCTCACGTAAATAATGCACCAGCAACATACGAGGCTCGACCTCAGAATGGTGTTGCTCGCCATTCACGGTCACGGTAATTTGACGCTTCATCGTCATCACGATTCCTGCCTTCCTTATTTGCAGTCAAACAAATTTGGATACTGCACATGTTGCATGAATGAACCTCAATAGCTCTACAATTCATACTTACTATGCAGCACATAGCATTTTGAATTACTACGCATGCATGATACACATTCTTTGCTAAATATCGAAAGGATGCGAGTTTCCCGGCCTTTCAATATTCATCCAGGGATGAGGTGCTTCCTTACACCAATGTACCCCTACACTTACTCATCTCGTCCGTGACCAGCCGCGATACAAGAGGATTCGTTACATGTTCCATTGATCCTGAAAAGTACAGGTAAAACCTATTCTGTACTACGGCTCACAATGGATGTTAGATTACTGTCCTATCACCATTGATGGGACTCACAACGCTATACCCCATGAGCAGGGCCAGTACCTCATCTGAGAGTAGCACACGCAAGGTTACATGTCAATATTTTGCATAATTTAAGCTGTATGAAGAAGTGCAAATGTGTTTATCGAGGCCATATTCAATGTGGGAGTTTTCTCTTAATATATCAACACTGTTAAAGAGAAGCATACCATAGTCGAGGCATGTTTCATAGTAGGCTATTTCAAATGCTGAAATCTGCTCTTCCGGCATCACTCCTTGAATTATCTTTCAGTTTATCCCGGAATATTTCTCGCGTTGCGAGTGAACTTTGCCTACCGCTTCCGCTTCCGCCGCAAAATATAGATGAAAAACACGCCCGGCGTCATTACAAAGAAAAGGCTATTTGTATCAATACTATTTGATGCAGAAGGGGCCACTCCTGTCTGATGCACATTCACAAACACATTTGACACATTGGGCAACAAGCCATCGTTGCTCTCACCCAGAGGCCAGTAGACTAGCACGGCGCGACCAACGATGTTGTTACGCGGCACAAAGCCCCAGTCGCGTGAATCCGAGCTTTCCGCCCGGTTATCTCCCAACACAAAATAGTCATTGGGCGGTACGATGATATTATTGATTTGCTTGAATGCGAAGGGATTTCCCTGTCGAGCAGGGTTTATGTAGGTCTCATTGAGCGTGTCGCCATCCACAATCACCGTGGTATTACGGATAGTGATGATATCTCCGGGCAAGGCAATAATGCGCTTGACGTAATCTTCGGAAGGAGCAGGCGGGGCGGCAAAAACGATAATATCGCCGCGCTGAGGCGGATGAAACAGGTACGACCACTTATCTACCAGGATGCGCTCGGTATTATGCAGATTCGGCTCCATACTGACACCATCCACAAAATAATTCTGCACGGCTGAACTGATGACGATAAACAGCAAGACGGTAAGAACGACAGTCTCGACCACTTCGCGTACAAGGCGAAACTGTTTATTGGCTTCTGGTTTCATGGTTCCCCCATGTGTCCATACTTTCATGCATACGTGTTTGCACATTCCTATTTGATTGCATTGTATCAGATGGCATGAAGCGGGTGCAAAAGCTGTGTATTCATCCGGGTATGCAATGCTCCATAGTAGCAAAAGGCCGCCCTTTTCCTATCGTTGAAAGTATTAACGATAGGAAAAGGGCGGCCTTTTGTTAAACTTTAAACGATCAGTTGATGATAAGGTACGCAATGTTGACGGCGCTGGTAGATGCTGTACTGGCATTGATGGTGAAACTGCCTGCCGACCGCGTCACCCACAACACTCCCTTGTATTTGTTGAGCGGGGTCAACAGAATATTACTTGAGGTTGTTGCCGCTGAACTGGTCACTATGACACTGGTATGACCTGCCTGTAAAGTTGCCTGGCCTACAGCATTGCCCTGTACCTGCACAAGCCCCTGGACATTTAGCGCCACACCGGCACCACCGCTGGCTGTGTTACTGGCAAGAACGGTTGGAGCTGACGAGGTGTTATTTGTAGCGTACAGACCATACGTGACGCCACCATCAGCGAGCATCGCTGCATTCAAAACCCCGGCATTATTGTGAGAAGACCCGTTGGCTGTGGCTTGCACGCCAATCCCCGATGTTGTACCACCACGAACTGCCGTTCCCGTGTCACCCTCACCGTAGATGCCATAGCCAGTACTGGAGCTATTGAAGCCGAAGACTCCGCTCTTTCCTGCACCACTGCTGACCGCATAAACAGCGTTACTATTGCCTCCATCGGCATACACAGCAGATTTACTACCACCTGGGCCAGTCGCATGAATGGCATCGCCGCTGGTACTCTGAGCAACCAGGCCAGTACCGCTATCACTGGTGGCCTGCACGCCGGTAGCCCCGTTCGTGCCTGTAGCGGTAACCGCGGGTACACTTGAGTTACTACTACTAAAATTGCCAACGTTGTCATTGGGACTCACCGTCTGAGCATGGGCATTGCCCACGTCAAGCAAAGCTCCGGCCCCTACAGCTGCAGCGGCTGCTCCCAACCCTTTCCGCAACAAACCCCGACGGCTGGCTCGTTTCTCGTCTGTCAATTGGCGACGTGGTTGCTCGATGTCTGCCATGGAGTCGTTCAATGTGGTTTCCTGCTTTCGCCTGGGCATCTGTATCTCCTTTGCACTTTTCAGATTTCCGAACAGGAAAAGCTGAACAACAAACCGACCGACGAACACACGAGGTTGCGTTACATAGGGGGTTCTCTATTTGCGAGCATACTCAACATTGCTCTGTCCTCTTAATGGATACCTTTTCCCTTGAACACCCCTTCTGTTCGTTGCTATTGAGACGAAAGGAAAAAGATTTTTCCGGTATGCTTTTCCCGACTGCTATCCAACGGAAAAGCGATATTTCCTCTCCGCTGCATGTTATGTTTGTTTTTTCGCAAAATCTGGCACCATCCAGGCAGGTTGTTATCATGGTTGTGGGGGATGAGCTTGCACTCTTGCAGCGATATGGTACAATTTACACTAACTCAACTTGTAACATATTGTGAGGGATTTTTTATGCATCGTCGTACTCCAGGCATTCACCCAGGATTGATGACCGATATGTACCATCCAGATGCCGCGTATGTCAGTTGGCGCACTGGCTACAACGGTTTGACCACCTTTGATCTGTATACGCGCACAGCTCCTTTTGGGGGAGCGTATTTGCTGACGGCAGGATTAGAGGCTGCGCTCGAATTTGTGCAGTCATTTCACTATGCTCCTGAAGAACTGAAGTTTCTGGCGCAGATACGCGATTACGATTCAGCTTTTCTTGATGAACTGGCGGGACTGCGCTTCACAGGCGAAATACTCGCTTTACCGGAAGGCACTATCGCATTTCCAAATGAGCCAATTATGCGCGTCACCGCACCGTTTCGCGAAGCAATTTTGTTGGAGGCCGGGCTGATGCAAGCCATCAGTCTCTCCACACTTATTGCGACGAAGGCATCGCGTATTGTTTATGCTGCTGATAGAGGGAAACGTCGCCGTGTGGCCGAATTTGCCTTCCGACGCGCCCAGGAACCAATGACGGTGGCACGGGCATCCTATATTGGCGGTTGCACAAGTACCTCGCTGCTCAATGCAGCATATGAGTTTCACTTGCCCGCGACTGGAACGGTGCCACACGCTCTGATTGAATTGTTCGATACCGAAGAGGCGGCATTCGAGGCTATAGCTGCCGCCTATAACCGCTATACGCTGTTACTGGATACCTACGATCCGCGCAACGCGATCCATACCGCTATCGCCATCGCGCTGCGTTCTCAGGAAACGCTCGGCCATACGCTGGCGGCGGTTCGATTGGATAGTGGGGATATCGCCGGTGACAGCATCTATATTCGCGAACAGCTCGATGCCGCGGATTTACAGAATGTACGTATTCTTGCCAGTGGTGACCTCGATGAATGGAAAATTACAGAATTGCTGGATGCAAGGGCCGAGATAGACTCGTTCGGCATTGGTACGGCTCTCGGCAACGGCTCCGGTTCCGTCGAGCGCGGCATCGCGGGCAGCGCACTGGGCGCGGTTTATAAAGAGGTCTGGTATGTGGATGAAAGCGGCATTGAGTATCCCAAAGTGAAAATTGCTGGCCCCAAATCAACCTGGCCCGGCAAAAAAGAAATCTACCGCCATCCCCAGTGGGAAGAGGATATTGTTCAACTCGCTCATGAGGTGCGCCCTGACAACTATCTGCGCTTGCTTCGTCCAGTCATGCGCAACGGTGAAATGATTCCAGGAAGTTTGCCGCCGCTCACGGAAATTCGCGAACTGGCACAACAAAACTTGCGCTTGCTCCCGGAACAATATCGTGCACTTACAGTTGATGAACCTTACCCCGTCCTCTTTAGCGAAGGTCTACAATCTCTGCGCAAACAAGCAACACAGCTTGTCGGTAAGCCCCTGGTATAGTGGAAAAGCGGTCAGGGGTGGGCATACTTGTCGGCAATTATTCCCATCCCCAGCCGCTTTTCCACTATATGCTGATTTCTCGTACTATTAAATGGGTTACATAAGAATTTCCTTGTAAAGAAATTAAAGTAAGCTTAGCATTTCCATTGTTCACTTGTGTATGGACTCTTTGTACATTATGCTTGTCAGTACAGGAACGGATTACGCTGTACAGTACAGCTAAAGTAGAAAGGAAGCACAAACAATGGGAGTTGTAACCAATTGGGGGGACGCAGTCCTTACGTCATTGGGCAATGCGTTGAACCTCGTCCTCACTTTCATTCCGAAATTGATCGGATTTCTCATTATCCTGTTAATTGGCTGGCTTATCGCATCAGCCGTGAGTAAGGCAGTCGTCTTTTTGCTGCGCAAAGTCGGGTTTGACAATATGGCGAACCGTATTGGCCTGTCACGTATGGAGCAGCGTGTGGGAATGCGGTTGGACCCCGCTGGTATACTTGGCAAGATCGTCTACTGGTTCATACTACTGATCTTCTTAATTCCGGCGGTAGACTCGCTGGGCCTCACAACGGTTAGTAACATTCTAAACTCAATCATCGCCTATATTCCGAATGTGTTTGTAGCCGTCATCGTCCTTTTCCTGGGTACGTTGTTAGCCACGTTCATTTCGGATATTGTGCGCGGCGCTACCGCCAGTGCCAATGTGGGTAGCCCCCGCGTGTTTGCTGGTATTGCTCGTTGGGCCATTATCGGCTTTGCTGCCTTGATTGCCCTTGAGCAATTGCAAATCGCTCCGGCGCTGATGAACATTCTGTTTACTGCGATTATCGGCGCAATGGCGATTGCCTTTGGTCTGGCTTTCGGTCTGGGAGGTCAGGAGACCGCCCGTCGCTTGTTGGCACGCAGTGAGAATACCGTCACTGATGCTGCCGCGCAAATACAGGCCCAACAGGCACAGCAGAATATGCGCCAGGCGAGTCAAGCGCAAGTACAGGCGCAAACAGGTGGGCAACCTGTGAATCCAGCTTATCAGCAACCAGCATATACACAGCCAACGGTGCCGCAACAGGGTTATCAGCAACCCTATGATGATGGGACGATGCCAAATCAACAACCTTTTAATCGGCCAACCCGGTAAAGTCTCCTTTCAAATTGAGAACAGGCAGTCAGAGCAATAAAAGAGTTCCTACACTGTAAAGGTAGGAACTCTTTTATTGCTCTGACTGCCTGTTCTCAGTACAACCAGAAGAGAATGTGTGCGCTGGTAACAGGCAAGGGCAGTATTTTTCCCAGAATTCATGTATACTTGTTACAGGTATTACAATGACTTTTACCAAACTACCGTGGGGAAAGCGACTATTAAACAGCGACAGAGGGAGAAGCATACCTTGACTGAAGTTCTCAAACAGACGCGCAGTATTTGCTCGACATGTGGAGAGATTATCCCGGCATTGTACGAAGTGCATGCTGATGAGCAGGTCTTTTTCACGCGCACCTGTCCTACACATGGTGTGGTGGAGACAGACCTGGGATACCACGCGGCATTTTATCGGAAGTCGTTCGCGGTAGAAAAGATTATGCTGCAACGCTACGGCGACGGTGGAAATACAGATATTTCGCAAGGGCTTTCTCCTTTCCCGTTACGGAAACCGGCTGGTTTAGCCATTCTGGAAGTGACCGAACGCTGCAACCTCACCTGCCCAATGTGCTACGCCTTCTCCAGCCCATCCGAGCGCGATTATTCGCTGGAAGAAATTGAGCTGCGCCTCGATCAGCTGATCGCCGTGGAGGGGAAAGGAATTTCGCTGCAAATCTCCGGTGGTGAGCCTTCCGTGCGCAAAGACCTGGATCAAATCGCGGCAATGGTCAAGCGTAAAGGCTTTGGACAGTTGGAGATGGTCAGCAATGGCATACGCCTTGCCCGCGAAGCAGATTTCGCTGAAAAGTTGGTCAAGTGGGGCTTTACTTCCGTCTATCTCCAGTTTGACAGCACACGCCCGGAAGACATTATCAAACTGCGTGGCGAAGATTTATGGAACGTGCGGGAGAAAGCTATCGCCGCCCTTGAGCGCGTGAAGTTGCCCTCAACGCTGGCTGTCTCGCTCTATGATGGTCTCAATAGCGATCAGATTCAGCAGGTTGTCCATTTTGCGTGGCAGCATCCCGATACCGTCTGCGCCATTGCCTTCCAGGCCGCCACTCCCTTTGGTCGCTTTGAAGTTAACAACAATGGCTCAGATGACCCTGGAAGTGAAACAAAGGCACCACGCAAACTGCGTATGCCTGAAATTCTGCAACTCATTGAGGAGCAAACAGGGGTATCGCAAGACCTGTTCTTCCCCGTTGGCGAAGGGTCGCCACTCTGCAATACCTTCTCCCTGCTCAAGTATACGAAAGAGGGATATAAGCCTATTGCGCCAAACTTCACATTGAAGGATTTTATGGATGTAATGGGGCCGCGTCCCAATATGACGCTGCGTATGCTAACTCGCGGGCGTGCCGCCATTCTGCCGCAACTGGTTACAAATATTGGTGGAAGTCTCAAATTGATGAAGACATTGTGGCCGCATATCGGCACCGATCCGTCCTTCTGGACGAGCCGGAAAACGCTCACCCTCTTCGTAAAACCGTTTATGGACGAGTCGGACATTGATATGAGCCGCATTGAACGGTGTTGTTTCCATAATGCATCGCCCAGAGGTGTTATGTCGTTCTGCGCACTGAATGCTAAAATGCGGCCAGCACAACCACACGCGAGCGAAACAGCCTTTATCCCACTGCCCACGCGACGCGCCAAACAACAGACGCAGCTAACAGTATCTTAAACGAATTACGGGCTGAAGGCAGGGCATAATGTAGCTCATTTCATGCCTCTCCTTCGATTTTTATGATCAAAAGTCTGGACAGTGTGAGGGATACATGCGTTTCTCGATTATCGTGCCAGTGTTGAATGAAGAAGCTATCCTGAACGAACACCTCGCATATCTTGTCAAACAGTGCGCCTTGTATGATTGTGAACTGATCATTGTTGACGGCGGCAGCTACGATCACACAGTCGTCATCGCGCAAGGATATGGGAAAGTAATTCATTCGCCACGCGGTCGAGCAATCCAGATGAACAACGGCGCGAAAGTTGCGCTCGGTGATGTCTTGCTCTTTCTCCACGCGGATACGCGACTGCCTGATAATGCATTGACCGCTATCGAGCAGGCATTAAATACGCTGACAACATCCAACGTTGTGGGTGGTGCATTCCGCGTGTGCTTTAACTGCGACCAGTGGCTCTACCGGCTCGTCGCATGGACAACCAATCTGCGCTCACGCACACGTACAATTTTTACCGGCGACCAGGCGTATTTTATTCGCGCTACGGCTTTTCACGAGATTGGCGGCTATCCAGAGCAGCCATTGATGGAAGATTTAGAAATCATCAAGCGACTACGAACAATCGGCAAAGTGGTTCTCTTACCACAATATGTAACAACTTCGGCACGGCGTCACGAGAAAGTAGGATTGCTACGCAGCGTCCTTTTTATGTGGTACCTGCGGTTGCTCTACAAATGTGGCGTCCCACCCGCGCAATTGCAGCGTATGTATTTTGATGTGAGATAGGAGGGTTTGTACCAATTTCATTGGCTATACGTTACAATGTAGACAGGTAAAACCAATGAGTAAGGAAGAAACCTTTCATGACAGAAAGTGTCACTCAGGACGGCACAGATCATTCAGACAACATTGAGCCAGTAGCTGAGCGCAACGAACAAGATCAAGATCAACATGAGGCCGACCGTGAGAGGCAAGAGCAGTCAGAGCATCTGGATGCTACATCGCAAGATGCAATGATGTCAGTTCATGGCGGCGTTATCTGGACACCAAAATTTATCGTGTTGTTCGCTCTGACGCTGTTCATCGGGCTAAGTGCGGATAGCTTACTCACGCAGGGGTGGATTAATGGGTACTATCGGGCTATCTGGGTACTATTTGGCAACCTCGCCCTTCTACTGGGTTTATGGATAGGAGCAGTAGCTGTCGCACGTTCCTGGTGGATGCGCATGGGAGCCATTTTTGGCGGCGTCTGGGCGATTTTCAGTTGCATCAATCTTGTCACGATGCTGTTCAACTTTGACCTGAATACTGCGATTCCCGCCTATCTGAACGCAACCTTCTCCTGCTCCTTACTTGGCGCTTATATTTGCTTTTCAACCGCGTATTGCGAACTGCACCGGTGGGATATGTGGTGTTTCAGGCTTGCCATCATGATCGGGGGTGTTTTTGTCGTGGTTGGATTGATCGTTGCATTATTATCATCACCAGCCAGCATACCTGCTGTTCTCGCCACCAATATCGCTACAATTGCTGCTATCCTGAGTGTCCTGGTCTGGTGGTTACGCCCACTGTGCTGGCGCACGCATCCTGGCATAACATTTTTCCTCGGAGCTTCACCTGCCATCGCTCTGCTGCTTGCCTTACCCAATGTTACTAACGCCAGGGTCAACTTCTTCCTGACACTTGTCAGCCTACTTTGCCTCATACTTGGTTTGATACGCATGATTCAGGGTGAACGTGTGCAGTGATTGCCTTGCTCGTCAGACTAACTACTACCCGATACGTATGGTGTCCGCCGGGCACCCGGCGGACACCATACGT
>DATGJV010000925.1:0-2568 GCA_035295005.1 Ktedonobacteraceae bacterium
TGGCCTTCCTGCTGTGTGAAACGTATCGCTATCATGGACACCACGTCGGCGACATTCAACGTGCCTACTATCGTTCAAAAGAAGAGGAAGAGCATTGGAAGACGGAACGCGACCCCCTGAAATTGTTTGCCGATTGGCTGATCGGGGAGCAGTTAGCCGATAGCAGCATCCTGGCGCAAATCGAGCAGCGCGTACAGGCCGAAGTTGAGGCGGGCGAGCAATTTGCGCTCAACGCGCCCTATCCAGACGCAAGCGAGGTGAATCAAAATGTCTATGCTTAGTACCAGTGCAAGCCAGAACTCAAGCAAAAATATGAAAGAGATGACGCTTGGTCAGGCTATTCGTGAAGCCCTCGCCGAAGAATTGCGCCGCGACCCGCTCGTATTTATCATGGGCGAGGACGTGGCAGAGGCAGGCACACCATTTAAGGTGCTTTCAGGTCTGGTTGAAGAGTTCGGCCCTTCCCGCGTGATTGATACGCCTATTTCGGAAGCAGGTATTACTGGCCTTGGTGTGGGTGGCGCGATGACCGGCATGCGTCCAATAGTGGATATCATGTTTGGCGATTTCATCGCCCTGGCGATGGATCAGATTGTGAATCAGGCGGCGAAAGTGCATTACATGTCCGGTGGCAAGCTCAAAGTACCACTGGTGGTACGCACGACGCTGGGAGCAACACGCCGTACCGCGGCGCAGCACAGTCAGAGCCTGCATGCGTGGGTGAGCCATGTTCCCGGCTTAAAAGTCGTTCTGCCCTCAACCCCGTATGACGCGAAGGGACTGCTCAAAACAGCGATCCGCGACGACAATCCGGTTATTTTCTTTGAAGACAAAATGATGTACCAGTTGAAAGGCATGGTGCCGGAAGGTGAGTATACCATTCCTTTCGGCGTCGCCGATATCAAACGCGAGGGCAACGATGTGACCATTGTGGCGACAAGCAGTATGGTACAGGTCGCGCTTGACGCGGCGGAGAAACTGGCGGCATTAAACATCAGCGCCGAGGTTGTTGATCCTCGTACTATGTTCCCTCTTGATAAACATACCCTGATTGAGTCCGCGAAGAAGACCAGCCGCGCCATCGTGATGGATGAAGGCTACGAACGCTATGGTGTAACGGCTGAATTAGCGGCGGTCATCGCCGAGGGAGCTTTTTACTACCTGGATGCCCCGGTCAAACGCATGGGCGCGATGGATGTACCAGTACCATTTTCACCTGTGTTGGAAGATTTGACCGTTCCTACCGTAACAACCGTTATAGAGGTAGCAAAAACATTGTGCGGTCGAGTCTAAGTCACTACGAAGTCATTATGAAAGAAGGATAACGGTCATGGCGACGAGAACCTATGGCTTAATGGGAGTAGACTGGGAAGAGCGTGCGAACTTTGAACGGCTACGCACCGAGCGACTGGCACGGATCAAAAAGCTGCTGCAAGAGTCGGAGATGGGGGCATTGCTCTGCTTCGACATGAGCAATATCCGCTATATCACCGCGACGCATATTGGTACGTGGGCGATGGATAAACTGGCGCGTTTCAGCCTTCTACCACAGAACGATGAGCCAATCATGTGGGATTTTGGTTCGGCGGCACGCCACCACAAACTGTATTGCCCCTGGCTGGGTGAGCATCGTTCCCGTGCTGGTATCTCCACGCAGCGAGGCGCGATGTCGCCCGAATCTGGACGGGCGGAAGATGTGGCTCGCAAAATTCGCATTGAACTGGAAGAGCGCGGATTGCTCAATGAACCGCTGGGAGTTGATGTCGTTGAATTGCCCGTGCTATTCGCATTGCAAGCCGAAGGTATCAAGGTTGTAGACGGCCAACAATTGATGCAGCAAGCCCGCTTAATCAAAACGCAGGATGAACTGACGCTGCTCAGTACCGCCTGCATGATGGTGGATGCCGCCTACGATGAGTTGTATCGCGCCTTGAAACCCGGCATCCGTGAAAACGAGTGTGTTGGTCTGGTCAACAAAGTGCTGTACGACCTGGGTTCGGAGTATGTGGAGGGCGTCAACGCTATCTCCGGCGAACGGTGTAGCCCCCACCCGCACGTCTTCACTGACCGCGCCTTGCGACCCGGCGACCCGGCCTATTTCGATATTTTGCACAGCTACAATGGCTATCGCACCTGCTACTATCGCACCTTTGTCGTTGGCAGCGCCTCGCAAGCGCAGGTAGACGCTTATAAACGTTGTCGCGATATCCTCGACACAGCAGTCAACGCGATTAAACCGGGAGTAACGACCGCCGAGATCGTCAAGCTCTGGCCGAAAGCCGAGGAGTTCGGTTTCTCAGACGAAGAAGCAGCATTCGCCTTGCAATACGGCCACGGAGTAGGGCTTTCAATCTGGGAGAAACCCATCTTTAGCCGTCTCGTCTCACTCGATCATCCAGAGGTGATAGAAGAGGGTATGGTGTTTGCGCTTGAGACCTTCTGGCCTGCCGCAGACGGCTGGTCGGCGGCTCGTATCGAGGAGCAGTTGATAGTCACGAAGAATGGCTGTGAAGTTATTACGCGCTTCCCGGCAGAGAAATTGCTTGTCGCGGGTGGACACTATTACAC
>DATGJV010000926.1:0-4707 GCA_035295005.1 Ktedonobacteraceae bacterium
GCATGTGTTGCGCTTCTTCTCTTTTGTCTTTTTGCTTTCGCCATTCTCCATGCGAATGTGTTTTTCTATCATTATCGTATCATCGTCAACAGCTATTCAGGGTCTTTTCAGACTGTTCGGCACTGCGTGCCGAACAGTCAAATAGCTATTTCATATATGGTGAGGCATGCAGTGCTGAACAGTCAAATAGCTATTTCAAGATAACTTCTCACATCGGTAATTGTCTGGATATTGTCTGTGTATAAGATTCCATGCATACCGAGAGTACGGGCAGCTTCGATATTTTTGGGTCGGTCGTCTACGAAGATGATATCGGCATTGTTTCCCTTCCTTTTAGCTAGTATTGTAACATGTTCTCAGCCCTATAACGAGTTTTGAAAATCTGTTCTAATCCAGTGGTTTTTCATCCAAAAACTATTGACTTGAACATTTATTCTTGTTATGATACAGAAAAAGAACGGATTTTCCAGAAACGGAGGGTAAACTCATGGGCGCTTCACCTGCACGCAAACAGGTTCTCTCGGATGATTATGATATTGCTGACGACGACGAAATGTATGAGACGCGCAGTCACAGTAGTGCATTACGCTATAAGCCACAGCCCAAACCGGTGGAACACGATACGCTTGAAGACCTCAACATTCAAAAGCAGCGAGGAACGCTCATTCAACGGCGCAGCACGCCGTCGAGGGCCGCCGCTGAGGGTGGTTCAAGTAATGGTATTGCGTCGAAGGCCGTTTCCTCTCCGTTAAAAGCTCCTAAGAGTCGGGTCAAGCTGGGCAAAGCAAGGAAGATCGGGCTGCTGCCTGTGCTGGCGGTCTTTGCCGGTATGCTGGCGGTGATCCTGCTGGCAAATGGCTTGATGGCCTTCGGCTCGTGGTGGCAGGTACACCAGGACGATGCGCAGTATGGTCGTCCGCGCACCTACCAGTTCGATGCAGTGGTTGGACATAATGATAGTTTGGCGAACCCGACACATTTTATCTGCATCAATCTCAACCGGCATGTTGAAATCATTGAAATTCCGGGTGGCGATGCAACTCATTCGCGTGTATACCAGGGGCCGGTGCTTTTCGGCAATGGTCAGGATTTAACGCCCGTCACCGCGCAGGTGCGCGATGTCAACGGTGATGGTAAACCTGACTTGATTGTTCACATCCTGGACCAACAAATCGTCTTTATCAATACCGGAACGCAATTTCGCTCTTTGAATCCGGGGGAGCAGATAAATCTTGGCCCGTAAACAAAGCAATTTATAGTGGTTAACCGCAATAATGTTACGGGAAGAATTCGCTCATGGCGCTGCTTGTCTTTGCGTTCCTGAGCGGTTGGAGTCCCCAGGAGTCTTCAATGGTACGGAGCAGGCTATAGTGCGTTTCTGGAACAGTTGATTGATAGCCGCTCGTTCCGAGTGGAGAGATAACAAGTGTGGCAACGTGACCGCCTTTTGCATTGTTGCAACAGCCAAGATTGGTGGTGCCTTCATCCGTCGTGATGAATAACAGGCCATTATCCTGATAGGCTGATGAGTTGAGAATAGTCGGTACGACCTGAGAAAGCCATGCATCGGCAACACTTAAAGGGCAATCATGGGCATCATCACACATATTTGGCGTGATCCAGGCATAGTTTGGGAGTGAGTTGTTAGAGAGATCGGTACTGAATTGCGTAAAGGGAACAACGTCGGCAGTACAACGAGCAGTATTCAAACGGATATCGTTGTAGTAGATGAATGGATCATGCTTCTGGACATAGAGGCCATCGGGCGAGTCTCCAATATAGCAGGGAGCGGGCATGTTTTCCATGTAAGCTCGCCATGTGCGCCCACTGGCTTCAATCTGGTCGGCGATGTTGGTAGCGTTTTTATAACAGAGATGGCAATCGCTTTTAATGCCAAAGGTGCTACCACCGGTGAGCGCCATGTAATTGGGTAGGCTGGGATGGCGAATCGCGTAGTATTGTGTGGCAAGTCCATACGTGCTAGCCAGGCTATTGAAATAAGGTGCGGAAGGATTGCCAATAATGTCGCTATATTCTGTGTTTTCAAGCACAATGATGAAAATGTGGGAAAAGGAGGGCAATGTTACTGTTGCCGCCGCGCTCTTTTGAGGTATGAGCGCAGAGAAAAAATTCAAGGGTACGATTGCAAGAATGAGCAGAAAAGTTAGGGTGGCTCTTTTGTTGTTCATGTGTAACGGTCCTCCCGATATGACATTCAGATAGTATGGTGTTTCTATCCAGGTATACACTTGAATATATACGAATAAGCTCAACTTGTCAAATCGGCTTCTCTCCTCATTTTCTCCCCTCCAGCCAGTTTTTGTTTTACCGCTTACACAACATATTCTCTCCCAATAATAGCTTGATGAGGTGACTTTTTCCCATTCATGCCGTCAAATACAGGAACAAAAGAATTTCCTGGGCATGAATAGGAAGGTCCCTTTTTGTTTGAGAACTTCCTCTTCCTGGAAAAGATATCATCGCAAGAAAGTGAAATAGAAAGTGATTGTGAAAGAGAAACATGTGAAGGTAACGCAGCACCAGAGGGAAGTACTGAAGCTTTTGTCGCAACACGAACAGATAACGATAGGAACGCTTGCTTCTTTGCTTGGTGTGAGTTCTGTTGCCGCCACCAAAAATATCCACCGACTTGAACAGAAACGCCTCGTCAAGCGTGTGGTTGATGAGCAGGATCATCGTCGTACCCTGATCTTCTTAACACAAGCAGGTCAAAGCATCGTGGATGCCTGGGAATGTGAGGGGTTGATATCTACTCACACCGATATTTTGTGACGCACACAGAAACCCAGAAAGCCTGTGAGAACGTACCTCACAGGCTTCAACCCTACCACCTGACCACTCCAGTTGTGCGAAATTGTATCGTTTCTATGCCATAGACCAGACCCGCTACCAAACCACCCTTCCACGTACACACAAAATAAATGTGCGAGCTACCTCCATGACACAGGTGCGTCGCTGCCGCTTTACATGCCTCTCCTCATACCACATAACCACCACCATATGCGCATGTAAAACAACGTCCCCCTCATTCCTATCCAGCGTATTCGTCTTTGTTCAACCCTTCGACATAACCCATCCATTCCATCCATCCCGACGAATAGGCCCGATAGCCGCGACCCGGTAATGTCCCTGCATGTTCCAGCTCCTCCATTTTCCACGTAACCACTACATCCAGCCAGGAAGGGTGCGCTGAAGCGAACCCCTTCACGGTGCCTTGCACGTTGCTGCGCTCGTGCAAGGGGGTGCGATAAATCGGACCCCTACATTGGGTGCGATAAATCGGACCCCTACATGGAACATGCTCTCTGTTCGCGCTCCTCCCACTTCAACGTTACCTCTCTACCCGCGACAGTTGATTGTGCTTCTTTTCTCTTCACAGGCATACTATAACATGTTCTCATGACGAACGAATGAACACTATGAAACAATACGTGACAAATTATTCATGTGAACTCAAAATCGTTCCAAATTGTCCATTACAGTTTGTTCATCTTGCGCCAATCTTGCGAAAACTTCTCTACTGCGTCATCTGTCAATGGGTCTGTTACCATATCCAGCAGAACCTGGGGCGCGGCTGTTATATCGTGAGCGCCAGCAAGCAAGGCACAGCGAGCATCCGATGCTGTTTTAATGCTTGCCACGAGGATGCGCGTCGTCAACTTGTGTTTGTGCATGACCTCCGCCATTTCCGCAATCCGCTCGCTGGCATCAATACCGGAGCGTTCGAGCCGGTTATAGTAGGGGATGACGCTCTCAACGCCCATAACTCCTGCTGCATATGCCTGAACAACCGTTGTCACCGCCGTAAACGCGATACGGACGCGAAATTCAGAAGCTATCAGGCGACGAGCCAGACGCATCCCTGCATGATTCATAGGAAGTTTGTGGACGACGCGCCTTGCATACACGGACTGCGGATTCACCAGTTCAATTATCTGCCGGTACATCCCCTCTTCGCTGGTTTCTCCTGGCTGCACAAAAATATCCAGGCTTTCCCACCGGGGATTTTGCAATACCTTTAACAGCCATTCCTGTGGCTTCATCACCTGTCCCTGTTCATGGGCCGCCAGAAAAATAGAAGGATTTGTGGTAATACCTGCCAGAGGTACTGTTTGCACCACATTCGTGATATCATTCAGATACGCAGAATCAATATAGAGGGCCATTGTATATGCTCCAATCTCAGCTTTTAGCAAAAACTGTCCAACTTGCACCCGGTGCGCATGTTCTGTTTCTCAATTCGGCCACTGATCCCTTTGTGCCTGTCGCAGCGCACCGGATACCGGCAGGAAGTATCACGCTTGCCGAAGACAACATTTCAGCTTTGCACACCGCTTTGCGCGGTATACCCACCCTACGACATGTTGCCTTCCATGAGTATACATCATGCGAACCCGCCGCGACTATGGATTGTGCTATTCTAAACATGCTGTACCAGCCCGGCAATGCCTGGATACATTATGGCATCGCACTTGCCGCCTACGCGCTGAAACCGGGGGGCTATCTCTATGTTGTCGGCGCGAAAGACCGCGGCATCCTGACCATTGCCAGACGCATGCAGGAACGTTTTGGGAATGTTGAAACGCTGGAAATCCACAAAGGCTCCCGCGTTGTGCGTTCGCAACAGCGGGCAACCCCTCCGGCTGAAACAATACCGACTGCCGACGATCTTTTATGCGCCGTCTT
>DATGJV010000927.1:0-4728 GCA_035295005.1 Ktedonobacteraceae bacterium
TACAGGTATCCACACCGGGGGCTTTCATCTGAAACGCCCTACTTTATTTTTTATGGAGGGTGCTGTGGCAACAGATAAACTATTGCCCGCAGCGTGTGCATTTGCTGTCTCTGTGCTTACTGAATACGAACAGGACCCGGAGGGTGTGCCGGAAGAAGCGGTAGAAGCAGCACAACAACATATGTCAACCTGCATACGCTGTTTGAGTTCCACCACTGGAAGCACAACGCCGCGAAAGAAAAAAAAGGTACGGCGTGTCGCTGAAACTGACTATTCTCCCAAAACCTCTAGCCAGATCATGATTGATGAACCAAAACAGTATGTGCTAGAACCTGAGTACCCTTCTGTTGCTGCCATGCCGGAATCGCTATCACAACAAGGACAATCATCATCGTCCGAAAAAACTCACGTATCTACACCTGTTGCAGCTACCCCACCCATGCAGGACAAAGCAGCAACGAATGTAGTCAATAAGGCCAATGCGGCCACTTCGGCCAGTGTAGCCACTGTCCCTGCTAAACTACCTGCCACGACAATGACAGATACCGGCATATTTGATTGCCAGCAATGCCGCCAGCTATTGCCCGAATATGCCGAAGCAATGGATAGTGGACAAGATGTGGCCCTGCTTTACCCGGAAATACAGGAACATCTGTTGACATGCGAGACTGGTTGTCTGGTATTATTGGATTTATTTCGGCAAGAGGCGAAGGCAAATCGCAAATACCGGCGGAAACCAGTGCGCGATCCTTTCAGTGCTATCGGATGGGAAATCACCGGTTTTTTCCGTGGTGGGCAGGTACCAATCTCTCCAATGGCACTGGCGTATGGAACGCTAATATTATTGTTGCTGGTAGCTTCGCTCACAGTATTTTTGAGCGTTCGTTGGGACGACGCCCGCTATTATCATCCACCCATCGTTAAACACACAATCCCAACTCCTGATGGCATCGGTATGAGCGATGGCCGCAAAATTTATGATGCCTGTAACGCCAACAGCTATCAATATAAGCGACAGGCAGCACAGGCGATGGAACATAATGATGCGAACAATGCGAATAAACTGCTCACATCCGCAGTCAATGCATCTCTCACCGATACATCAGGTTGCAATGGTGCTGAAGCCGCTATTTACCGGGAAGACTTACATGTGCGCCAGTCAGGACATCCCTTCGGCATACTGGTAGTGGGTTTCGATAGCGGCCCTGGCGATGCAAATCCGCAGGGTGGGACAGACCGACACATGCTCTATGCCGCCTATACGCAGGAATTGATTGGTGCGTTCATTGCTCAGCAGCAATACAACTCCACGCAACTTCAAATGCCGGATTCCCCGTTGCTCTATCTCGTGCTGGCAAACACAACCGGCACAGAACAGGGAGCGTTACAATTAGCCGGTAACATAGCCGCAATGAGCAATGCAACCAATCTACAGCAATTTGGTCTGCAAGTGCAAGGAACGGCACCATTGTTAGGTGTACTTGGCATGGGGCCGAGCAGTTTACTACAGGTTGTCTTGCCCACACTCTGCCGCGCTGGAGTGCCACTTATCGCTCCGACTGCTACAGGGTTATTTATCGTGAATTTGTTGACGCAAACATCGCTGTATCGCCACTGCACTCCTGGTTTCGCCTTCATCCGTTTTTCACCTGATGATGCAGGTCAGAGTGTACTGGCGGCATCTTTTGCCTATAATCAGCTAGTGGCACGGAATGCTGCCGTATTTTACGATCCAGGCAACCCTTCATCTGAAGGCTCAGCACAGGCGTTTCTTGCCAGTTTTCCCAGAACCATACGGCATCGAGTCGTCAGCCGTATCGTAGCTCAGGAAACAGCAGTTGCCAGTGGTCTGCTCGATGCAAATGGTCGTCCCCAGGCTTCGCCAGCCGATTTACTGGCAGGGCTTACCGACGCCCTACAGACTAAACCGCGCCCAGACCTGATCTACGCACCCTTGCTAACCAATGATGTGGTACTTCTGGCGCAAACTATCGCCCGTCTACCACAAAATCAACAGCCCATACTGATGATTAGTGGAGAATTCGTGCAACCTTCAGCAATCCAGGGGTTAGTGCAATGGGCAAGGCAGCAACAATTGAGTTTGCCACGCATCTATGTTGTCGCATCGGCGGCCACGCACCCTCCAGACAATTCAGCGTGGCAGAAACAGTTCTATGCCAGCTTCTGCACTTCATTTGCAACGCCAGGAAGCTATTGTAGCGGAGCTACCGCGCTCGATCAGGGTGCATTGCTCTTTGGCGACAGCGTGGAGCTTGTTACTAACGCGCCTGGGCCTGTTACCAGTGCCAGCACACTACCCTCAACAACCGGGATAGTTCAGCGTATTAGCACAGCCCACCTTGATGGAGTAAGCGGCTCTATGGTCCTACATCTCTGGAATAATGTCCTGATAACGAACAATAGCGCACGGCCAGTGATTCTAGGGGTTCAACAGGATGGTAGTATCCAGATCGTCGGGTAACTCAGGCAATTCCCTTCACGATATGTTATGCTATGTCACAGGAAGAGAAATATTTGGAGAGAGGGTGATACGGCTTGGAACTACTCGTTGTAACGCTAGCTCACACTTACCCTGGCAGAGATGCCGATGGGCTTGCCCGCATGCGTATCATCTCGGATACAGTGCGCAATGTTCAGGGATTGGTAACAGCACGTTTTTATCGCAGTCGAGGCAATGAGTCATATTATTTTATACTGACAACGTGGGAAGACGAAGACAGCTGGCAAAAAGCACACGAACGCTTTAGCCCACGGCAACTTTTACTTGGGTCTGCGACTGAGTTGCTCGCGGGACAACCAGAACAGTGGCTGATGCAGTATCTCTGGGGCTATAGTCGTCCAGCAGCTGCACCCATTTTAGCCGCCGCACATCTAGCCACTATTCAGGCAGGCCAGGCCGACCTGATACAACGTGGATGGATAGAAAGTCTGCGTCGGCAAGCGGTGCTACCCAACATCGCATTTGCTTTTCTCGCACGCGGCATGAATGAAGATGCAGTTCTGGCTCAGGCGTCACAACAATTACACGCGCCAGCCTCACCTTCTTCTGGAAGTGCCAGCAATGAAGAGACAATGTACCAGCATGGCTCCGTCTTTCTCAATCTGCTAAGTTGGGCCAGCGAAACGGACCGCGAGGATTTCTATACCGATCCCAACTATCAGGCGATTAGCCGCTTTATCGGCGGCATCGGCGTGATACAGATACTCCCACTAGACCCCCTGTAACGCCCTGGATGCGCTAAAGCGGACCCTACAGTTAATCGCTGGAGCTTTCGGCGACGGGTTTGCGGTAATATTTATACAGTTCATCCCGCAAGAAATCCGGGTTAGCCCACATGGTAGAGGTAAATGTGTGATACTCTCCGTCGCAGAGAGGCGCACCACTCGCACATTTGCGGTGGGGAGCAAGCCTGAAACGAATGGTATTTCCTTGCACTTCGATCCATAAATGACGGCGCGTATAACCAGTACCCCAGCGCAGCAGGAGCATTGAGTCGTATTCTTCGAATGTTCCGCGCCTTCTTAACTCATCTTTGTTGATTGTTTGCAAAAGGGCTGCGAGACCGCTCTCACGCAATACTCGTTTTGCATTTTCATGGATAGATACTCGCTGCGCCTCCGTCTCTTGATCGAGCAGTTCGCGTTGGCTTTCTTTGCTTTCTTTACTCTCTACTCTATATTCTTCTTGATTCGTCGTTTTCGCTCGCTTTCCAGAACACTGGTATGGTCAAAACACACCGCGTTTCCATTAATAGACTTGCTGCTCAAATTCCGCGAGCAGTTTCTCACCAAGAAAGTGGAGAGGATCATAATAGCAGTGATCGAGCGAAAAAGGCGAGTAAGCAGATGCGACCTGCGAATAAGAAGGCGAATAGATGATATGATTGAGATCGGGATGCACCTTCTCATGCTGCGATGATATGGAGAACACATTCTCGTTAGACTGCTTGGCATGACGTTTGGCCTCAGCCGCCAGATAGCTCACTTCCTGGATACTACGTGGTTTGCGCGTTTGATTGTTCACAACACCGATTGAAAGAGAGACAAGTGGGAACTGATACGGGCGTCCTTTGCGATCTAGACCACTGATCGAGCCGCGCTCCAAATCCTCTGAATGATAAAGACCGGCGCTTTGCTCCTTATAGCGTGCAACAATATGACGGCAGAGCAAAGTTGACCGATCAGGAGTCGTCACAATTGCAAAATCATCACCACCGATATGCCCAACAAAGTCGTCGGTATTGCCGAATTCATAAACAACACGCTGGCAAATATTCCCAACAAGGATAATCATTTCGTTGCCCGCGAGGAAACCATACACATCGTTAAAAGCCTTGAAATTATCCAGGTCAAGATAGAGTAAGCTCCAGGGGTCTGCTTCATGAAGTTTGCAGTTGATAGCCCGCACGACCTGTATACCACCAGGAAGGCTGGTGAGTGGTGAAAGATAATTTTGTTGCCCTCGCCGTAATTGGCGACGTACTCGTGCCAGCAATTCATCGGTGTTGAACGGCTTGGTGATATAACCATCAACATCTTTTTCGTAGGCACGCATTTTATCTTCCGGCTCACCTAATGCACTCAACACAATAATAGGAATGTGCATTGTTTTTGGGTGATCACGCAGTCGCTGGATAACTTCAAAGCCATCAATATCTGGCAACATAATATCTACAATGATGAGGTGTGGTGTCTCTCGTAGCGCAT
>DATGJV010000928.1:0-6550 GCA_035295005.1 Ktedonobacteraceae bacterium
TCTTTGCCGATGGTATCTACTTCGTTGCCCTGACTGCTGTCAGCCACCCGGAGCAGGTCATGTCTGCTATCGCGCACGAGTTAAACCTCTCGGATGAAAGCATCGCGCCTCATGAGCGAGTGCAACAATTTTTACAGGAAAAACAGATACTGCTCGTGCTGGATAACTTCGAGCATATCGTGCAGGCTGCCCTGGTATTAGAACAATTACTCGCGGCTTGCCCACGAATGAAGATACTTGTAACCAGCCGCGTTGTTTTGCGCAGCGCGATGGAGTACCAGTACAGGCTCTTGCCTCTTGCTGTGCCGGACTTACACCATCTTTCTGATAGCACAGCCATCGCGCAAACCCCTTCTGTCGAACTGTTTGTGCAAAGGGCCAGCATGTTACTACCCGGCTTCCAGGTGACTTCGGCAAATGCGGCTATACTGGCAGAAATCTGTGTGCGGCTGGACGGTGTACCACTGGCAATAGAACTGGCAGCCGCTCGCGTCAAGTTATTGCCTCCCCACGTGCTGCTGCCGCGTCTTTCACAGAGCTTGAAGGTATTGACAAAAGGTCTCCCAACACTACCAGCACGCCAGCAGACCCTGCGTAACACGATCCGTTGGAGCTATGATCTGCTCGATGCCGACGAACAGCGTCTCTTTCGCCTGCTCTCAGTCTTTGTGGGTGGCTTCACTCTCGACGCCGCAGAGTCTGTATTTGCCGCCGTAATGGAGGGAACAACAGAGGGCATGGCAACTGGCCTTGATGGAGTGGATTCGCTCATTGATAAAAGCCTGTTGCAGTTGTCGGAACCAGCGAATGAAGCAGGTGAGCCGCGCCTGGAAATGTTGGAGACAATCCGTGAATTCGGAAAAGAGTGCTTGCTTGAACAGAAAGAAATGGAAATTGCGCGTCGGAGCCATGCCATGTGGTATCTGGCACTGGCTGAGGAAGCTGCGCGGGAATTGCAGGGGTCTCAACAGGTAAAATGGTTGGAGCGGCTAGATGCGGAGCATGGAAACCTGCAAGCGGCGATGGCGTGGATGCTGGAGCAGACAAATACAGCATATTCTGAGCAAGACGTGGCGTACCGAAACATTATGGCTCTACGCATGGGAGGAGCTTTAGGCCCGTTCTGGATGGCAAGAGGCTACCTGTCCGAAGGATGGAAGTTTATGGAGCTGGCGCTGAGCGCCTATAAAGGGGAAGTAACACCCGCCCTCGCCGCCGCTTATGTCATCGCTGCGCAGTTGATTATGCGCCTGGGCAACCTCGGTTGGGCTGAAACGTTGGGGAAGCGTGGCATCGAGAGCTATCAGACGCTGGGAGATCGCGCCAAACTGGCGGGAGCTTTGCGCGTGGCTGGTTGGATAGCACATCAGCAAAACCAGACTGTGCAGGCATATCATTTTTATGAACAAAGCCTTGCACTTTCCAGAGAACTGAATCATCAGCAGGGCATTGCCTCCACGATGCTCAACATGGCGTTCATTCTACAAACACAGGGCGATTACGTGCAGGCGGGTGTCATGCTCGAAGAGGTACTCAAACGACAACGGGATTTGAAGAATAAAGCGGGAATTGTCCACGCTCTGTACCAATTGGCGCAGGTTCTCTTTGGCACGGTAGAACATCCGCCGTTTCAACGCATACATTCGTTACTTCAGGAAGGGCTTGAGGTGGCCGAAGAACTTGGAGATAGCCGCAGTGCGGCCAGTATTCGAGGGTTATCAGGGTGGGTCGCTTCCAGGCAGGGAAATCTGGTTGAGGCGCGTAGCCTGGTGGAGGATTGTCTCCGGTTCTACAAACAGGGCGGGGATCGAGAAATTACCGGGCAGTATCTTACCATTCTGGGCGAGATCGTTACAGCACAGGGAGACTACAAAACTGCACGATCATTGTTTGAGGAAAGCATGGCCGTGGGAAAAGAATTGGGAGACAGGACGGAAACCACCGTTCTCACGTTGGAAGGCATGGCCCAGTTAGCCATCGCACAAGGAGATCACCACCGGGCAGTACGGCTCTGGGCTGCGGCGGCGCGATTGCGAGAAGATATTCAGGTGCCGATGTCGCCCGCTGAACGCGCTGTCTATGAACGCGCTGTGAGGCAAACACGCCTTTTTCTTGGTGAGAAAACATTTACCACCCTCTGGGATGATGGACGGGCGCTATCAGTGGATGAAGTATAGTCTGCACGCTATCGGCCAGTTCCAGATGTGCAAAATGAAGCTGTACTTCCAGCGAAGAAGAAAACCACTTGACAAAGGAAAAATTGTAATGGTATTGTTAATACAGCAATTCTCCTAAATATTGTTCCTCGTAGTGTCGAACATCTTTTATCGTTTCACCTCACTTACCCGCTTCAAGGAGGAACCGTGGGATTATTTCATGCTCGCTACAGATGGCCGCTACGGGTCATCAGCGCCCTCACGCTCTCGCTGCTCTTCGTCCTTTCGTCAACTATTCTGGCTTTTGCTAACGTGGCCCTCACGCGGCTGAGTACCGACCCCTATACGAATAGCACCAGCCAGCACGCTACCGAAGTTGAACCCGATACCTATTCCTTTGGTACAACGATTGTTTCGGCCTTCCAGGTTGGTCGCTTTAACAATGGCGGAGCCTCCAATATCGGGTTTGCGACCTCGACGGATGGGGGATCAACCTGGACAAGTGGCTTCCTGCCTGGCACTACCACCTTTGCGACGCCGCCTGGAACCTACGATCGCGTGAGCGACCCCACAGTGGCCTATGACCCGAAAGACAACATATGGCTCATCTCCTATCTCGGTTTAGTGGGCGCGAATCCCAATATCGCCCCAACGGCTCCCGCAGTATTGGTCAGCCGTTCGACCGATGGCGGATTGACCTGGGGCAATACGCCGGTTCAGGTGAATTCCTCAGGTGGAACGCAAAACCAGGACAAAAACTGGACAGTGTGCGATGTCACCTCGACCAGCCCTTTCTATGGACACTGTTACACCGAATGGGACGACAATGGCAACGGCAATCTCGTCCAGATGAGTACCTCCACAGACGGAGGAGCGACGTGGGGAACGAGAAAATCGACCGCCAACAACGCGACCGTGATCGGCGGCCAGCCCCTTGTGCAGCCCTCCGGTACGGTAATCGTTCCCATCGAGAATGCCATCGAAACGTCTCTGCTGGCTTTCACCTCCACTGATGGGGGAGCCAGCTGGAACAGCACGATCACCGTAACCTCCATTAGCCATCATACCGACGCTGGAAGTATCCGCTCCGGCTCTTTGCCAACGGCAGAAATTGATGGTGCGGGGAAGGTCTACGTAGTATGGTCTGACTGCCGTTTTGAATCACGCTGTCGGGCCAACGACCTGGTCATGACCACCTCGACTAACGGCACGAGCTGGTCAGCCGTGACGCGCATACCCGCCGATGCGGTTGGCAGTGGAGTTGATCACTTCATTCCTGGTCTGGCGGTAGACAAGTCAACATCGGGCAGCAGCACGCATCTTGGGCTGGCCTTCTACTACTATCCCGCGACGAGTTGCAACTCATCCACCTGTAAACTCGATGTGGGCTTTGTCTCCTCCACCAACGGAGGAAGCACCTGGACTGCAAAGACCCAGCTGGCCGGACCCATGACGTTAACCTGGCTTGCAAATACAACTCAAGGGTTTATGGTCGGAGACTATATCTCTACCTCGATCGCCAATGGAATGGCCCATCCCGTCTTTATGGTCGCGAACCCCAAAGTGGGAAGCACCTTCGATGAGGCGGCATATAGTCCAACAAGTGGCCTGGCGATTCGAAGTGGGAAGCATTCTGGGAATGAGCCTGTGGTTGCCAGTGTTCAGCCAACTTCACGATTCCCGCATAAATACCAGTAATGACAGTCTTTTCGTAGTGCGCCTGGAGGCCGTTGCAAACATTTGCAACGGCCTCCCCGGTTGAAAATCATTCCTCTTTGCTTATTTAAGTCCCTGAACTTTTACTCCAGCCAGCTCAAATTGTGATTCTCGTTCTGTACACCAATGACGTTGAGGAAGATATCTTCCAGGGTCGCGTCTTTGTCCTGTCCACTGGCCCGTTCGCGCAACTCTTGCAACGTTCCCTCGGCAACAAGGACGCCTTGATTGATGATGCCCACACGAGTACTCAGACGTTCGACGACTTCCATGATATGTGACGAGAAGAAGACGGTGGTGCCGCGCTGCGTGAGATCGTGCAGGATATCGCGGATGACCCGCGAACTGACCGGGTCAATGCCCTCGAATGGCTCGTCGAGGAACAGGACTTGCGGTCGGTGCATAATAGCAGCTGCAAGGGCAATTTTCTTGCGCATACCAACAGAGTAGTCAACAACCAGCTTATCAGCATCGTCGGCAAGAGTCAGCACCTGCAACAATTGTTCCGAGCGCCGCTGGATATCGGTGGTGGAAACGCCATACATATGACCGGCAAAGGTCAGAAATTCGCGCCCGGTCAGCCGTTCGTACAGATTCAAGTATTCCGGCAACACGCCCATCAAGGCACGAGCCTGCAACGGATCACGCCAGACATCTACCCCGCCGACAAAAACAGTGCCAGATGTAGGGCGCAACAGCCCTGTCAGCATCTTAATGGTAGTAGATTTTCCGGCACCATTAGGGCCAAGAAAACCATAAAATTCGCCGCGCTGTACCGTCAAATTCAGATGATTCACAGCAACCTTTTGCCCAAAAGTGCGCACAAGATTGTGCGTAATAACGGCGGCTGTCTCTGTTTCATCCGATGCAGGGACAAATGGGGGTATTGATTGCCTCTGCTCCACTGGTTGACTGATATGTGATGCATTAGATTCTGGGAATGTCGTCATAATTCTTGCGTATCCTTCACTGTTTGCTGATCATTTTCATCGTTATATAACTAATTGCAATAAAAATATAACATGCGGCTACGCCCATGTCAAGCACTCTATACTATTGCACGTATGATAACAGCAAGCATCAAATGGCAGATACGATACGGGTGAACCGGCTCCTAACATTATTTTTTGGGGAAATGCGAAGGTGGTAAAGGAGCGACCAGAATAGCGGTGGATGGAGGTATCGGCGAGCTATATTTGCCCCAACCGATACGTAGCACACGCGCCGTCAAATATTGCGTCCCCCAACTTTGGGTCGCACCCGCGTCGCCGGGAATGATAAGACCAATCTGGCCGTAAGTGATGGTTTGATTGCTATCTTCAGCAGTACATTGAAGATTGAACGAACCGTCACTATTATAGAGGGCAATGATACTACCCAGAGAAAATTGATCCGGTGAGACAATGCATGCTCCTGCATATGACCAGTTCCCATCAGTCATTCTACCGGAAAACGTAGAGGCCGTAACTTTTACCGTATCCAGTTCTGGGCCACTAGAGGCCGCGAGGGCATTGACCAGCACTTGAGAGCCGATACCGACAAATAAAACGATACAACCCAGCGCCACAATACGCACACGCCATGCATTTCGCACAGTGAACACACTACGAAACATTATGAACAAAACTCCTTTTCAGGCTCTGCATCACAACCACCTCAACTCATGCAGCCTTGCAGACAGGCTGATCTATTTTTTCTCATTCTGACATAAAAAACTATGATTGCCTATTTACGTTGCATAGCATAGTACTTTGTGGTACGCAAGTCAACTTTTTCCACACCTGCAATGCATGCAAGAGATGCATATTATGCGCTGCAATAGAATATATCCAGTGCCGTTGGTGAAGTGGGAGAAACTGTTCTATTCAGAGGGGTAACAACAAGAACATCAACCCCTGGCTCTGAGGGGAACAGCGCGTAGCGGTATGTTACGCCTTCGGCAGCGAGTGTTCTCAAGAGGGACGGGTGCGTGTCGCCATGGCGCACGAACACGATGAGGCTGGGGCGGTCGGCATGCATGACCATCGCTGTATACTCAGGAATGCGATTAATCGCGATTTTCGGATGGATGAGCGGCAACGGGTCGGCAGCGATAATCTGCCGATCCGTTTTGAATACAATCGGATAGGCCAGAAAATTGGTCGCCCAGGCATAGCGTATATGCTGTTGCTGCATATACGCAATAATGGGGTCATTATTGGCCGGGCCAATAGAACAATACGGCGATTGGAACGTCGTGCCGGGGTTTGTGAGTCCATAGGTAACAGACTGCAAACCTACATAGAGCAGGACAAGTACAAAAACCGCGCACTGAACGATTGCAGCGAAACGTATATTTCCAGGTAGGGACCGATTTATCGCGTCCATCGTGCCTGACATTTCTGAATCGTGTATTTCCGATGTAGGGTGCGGACGCGATAAGTCGGTCCCTACGTTCACGATGAATATGCAGATGGCGGCGAAGATGAAAGGTAGGGTGAGTAGAAGTGGTGTTGCGTAGCGCCCGGCGAAATCGGCGTTGCAGGACATTAAGCCACTGGTTGATGCTGAACTCAGGCAGAAGATGATGGCGCTACAGGCAGTGAAGAGCAGGGGCAGGAACACGAGTTGCCGTATGCGTACCAACAACGATTGGTGCCAGAACAACGAGAGCAGGACTAGCGCGGCGGCGGCCAGAA